>DAOURC010000048.1 GCA_030625285.1 Eubacteriales bacterium | reverse complement strand
CCTTTAACCTAGGAATGAAGTACGCTGAATCGACTTCCCTATTTTGCATCTCCATTAGCGCCTTGCCTCTGCCTGATAATAGGCCGACAAACACTTTTTTGATTTCTACTTTTTCTTCTTTGAGAAGTGGATCGATAGCTTTTATTCTGTATCCTTTATTAAGCAAATCATCAACTAATAAAACCGGTTTATTAAAAGATTTTATCATTCGTACTTGATTCTTTAAATCCAAGTAATATGGATATGCTTTAACTTCATGTTTCTTGGCAGAAGGATATATGAACTTCTCTGTATGCATGGATTTTGTTACTGTATTAGGTAAAATTCTTTTTTTTAAAATCTCGCCAAATGGCACACACATAGCATCTCCCAATATTTTAGGAACAAGTGGTTCAACGGGCATTTTATTTTCATCTACAATTTTTTTAATTAAATTCTCGTATATCATTCCACGGTCAAAAGATAATACTAAATTACCTGGATATAGTTCAGTCAATGCGACCAAGAGTTTTTCCCTTGCCTTTTCAACACTTTTTATTACATTCATATTCCCGGCAAATGGTTGTTTTATCATCGCAGTTATATCTAAATTCAAAGTACACGGCGAACTCATATTTACATGATAAATACAACTACCTTTATTAAGGCATAGTTTAACAAAGCCTTGCATAGTCAATACTTTTTCAACATTTTTATGTGGTCTGCTGATCATGAAATCTCTATAGATCGCATACGTATAATCTCTAGCTAAATTATATGCCAACACCTCAGTCAACACTAATTGTTCGATATTTCGTGTTTCGCATTGATCATTGGCATAAATGCCATCTATCAATAAAATTCTACCTATCGATTTAGTTCTAATGGTTTCTTCATAAACTGGATTCTTGAACTCAGAGTAAATTTGGCTTGATCTCAACCAATGATAAACCGAAAATCCAACTATTTCGTTCTTACTTGTTCTCTTTTTTATAACTAAAACTTTTGCTTTCTTTGATACTATATATTCCTTTATTCTCTCTAAATCTTTTAATTTATACTTAGGCAATAAATCTAAAAGCAGTTTTAATTTACTTGCAGAGATATCTTCATAAATTTCTACATCGATAGCTTTAGTTGTCATTACTTCTTTCAATTCAGGCTCTCTCAAGTATAATCCTTTTTCATAAATGAATTTTTGAGCAAGCGGATCGATCAATTCAGAAATATCCCTATTGTCATCAACATAATTTCTTATCTGCGTTGAACTTATCATTTGAAGTTTATCAGGCAATGTCAAATAAGTTACTTCAATGCCATAGTTTTTAACTTTTTCCTCTAAAATTCTAAATTTCACACCCAAATTATTTGCTTCATGTCTCGCGAAAATCACGTGCCTCAAGGTATGAATACTATGCTCTGTTTTTGGCTTTTTATAAGCAGTTGCATTCATGATGACATCACTGCCCACAACCAAATTGACTTGCAAGTCTCCAAAATAAGTCTTCAAACTTTCTATATCGCTTTTATTAGCTATGTTGACTTGTAAATCCCGAGGAAATACATAAATATCAAATTCGTCAGCTACAGACATTTTTATAATCGCTCTTCTAATAAGATTCGGCTGAGTTCGTTTCGACCATGAGAACTCATCGACAGCAAGATAAACTTCAAACCCTAAATCTCTGATTCTTTTAGCAATTTCTTTATGACTCAAACTGAATGGATCAAACGCCCCTGGAAAATATGCGATTTTTTTATTTATATCTATTTTTAATTCTCCATAATAAAACATATATTCAGAAACAAATCTATATAGATATTTTATCCCCGCTGCATTGTTTAAAAAGTTAAGTTCAACACTTTCATCGTTATTGATTAACAGTGACAACAATTTTTTGCCGATTATCTTATAGATTACTGCTTTTTCCTCTAAAGATATTGCTTTTGAATCAAAGATATCTTTCCCGAGCACTCTAACAGCCATCTGATTCACTTGTGGTTCATAGCTGACATAACCGTTCATCACTATACTCAATAAATTTTTCAGTCTTTCTTCAAAGACATCATCAGATTCACTGAATATCCGTTTGTACTTTGAATAATTAATTATAAACACTCCTGCAGTTTTAAGAATCAAAGTGCTTAATTGTCTATTCGATTTTTTGATTTTAACTTTGAAATCCCTAATGATTTCATCAAGTTCTTTAGGCTCGATATTAATAAGCATAATTCCTAAATATTCAGGAATATATTTTGTATACTGAAAATTTTCAAGTTCAAGCGCTCTTAATAATTCGATTGCAATTTCAGTCTTTTCTTCGAAAGAAAGGTACTCGGTCAGATAAGTCAATCCTTGTCCAATTGCAGTTCTGACTTCTTCGTTATTGACAATTTTCAACATATTGCTAAAGTGCATTGCTGTATAAAAGCCCTTTGTGTCTTTGTTGTATATTCCATACTTCAACAGGATTTCAATTTGAATTTTCTTTGAAATCATTGTTGTTCCAACCTTTAAATTACTCAAAAACATATCCGATGAACCTTCAATATCACTATAAATAAATTCATCTTCATTTTGAATAACTTCATTCTGTGGATTAAGAAGTTTAAGATTTTTTATGATTATATAGGCTTCAGTTTTATCCAATTCATTTAATTGATCATAAGACATCGATAAATCTATCTCTTTTCGTAACGATTCTTCAACATAAGGCAAGACAGTGCTAAGTGAATCCCACGCAATAAGACGAATCTCGATATCTTGATTATCTGTATACTCAATAACCCTATCGACAATGTGTTTTGTCTGATCATATGTCATAGTATAAATTGGAAGCACTTTGACAATCCCTAAATAATACTTTATATATTCACCCATTTCACAATAAGGTTCTACTGCATCCAAAACGATTTGAGCTTTTTCTTGTTTTGATTCTTCTTCAATGCTATTGAAATATGCTTTAATCATCGATTTAAGGTTTCTTGAAATAATGCCGCGATGCTTTTCAATGATTTTTTGTTCTGGATTTAAAAAGCTGTCTATATACTTCACCAATAAATCATCAGATGTAATTTCTTGAGCTAAAAGTACTATCTTTTCAGGTAATTCTTTACGCATTTTTTCATTGAAAGTTGCAATCAATTCTCCAATTATCTTAGCGGATTCTATTTGAATATCCTCTTCTGGAATAATCAATCTTTCATATAAAAACTTGATAACCATCAATTTCTGCTTCTGAGTCAAATAAGTATTATATTCTTGAATGATATTGATATACCCTCTTAGGCTATCTATATTATCTATGCCTCTTGCATTTTCAAGCATTTTATTTAACGAGTCTTCCGTTTTCAACATATTCATAAGTTGGATATTATGACTTATAGACAGAAATTTTGTTCCTTCTATTATCTCTTGACCTTGAACAAGCGAATAATATTTTCTTTTAGGTATAACGATTTCATCTTTATCAATATCAAAATCTGGATTCAAATCTATTTCATAACGCTTTAAAAAACATTCGAAATCTTTTAACCTTGCATAAACCTTGTAATAACGGTTTTTCTTGACTTCATCTACATTATCAAGTTTATTTAATATGACATCGAAAGAATCCTCTAATGTATAAAACTTCATTTCATTTTCAGGACCTTGCTTAACCCTGAAATCACTATAAATCAAAAGCAACGATTCAATAGTCAAATTATCTAATTCTAAATCCCAAGTTGAATGATTTATTGCAATATTTCTAATATATACAATCCCTCTTTTTTTAAACCATTCTCCTGAATAATAATAATGATAATAGGCGACTTTGTGAGCTTCTTCAGGTTTACATCCGAATTTTCCGATATCATGACCTGCTGCGGAACCTGATACCAAGCCTAAGTCAATCTCTATTTCCTTAAGTTTAAGTTGCCTTGCAATATTCATGGAAATATGATGAACACCGCAAATATGATCAAGTGTATTGTAGCCTATGACATCTTGATTGAGCTTCATCATTTCATAAACATAATCATTGTAAAATGATTTAAGAAATGCTTTATACTCAAATCTGGAATCAAATGATTTAGACTCTGCTTTATCCAATAATTCTAAAGGATATTTACTCGGCCATGTATCGCACCCACATTCTGTTTCAAACCTGAAAATTATTTGAAATAATTTCAATGCAAGCTCCATAATTCCATAATTCTCTTCAGTTGTAAACATTTGAACAGCATCAGGAAAAGACTTGCTAAGTGAATAATGATAAATATAATTCAAGACATTATCCTCGTTCACTTTATTATCTTTATTTAAAGACATGATAAGCCGACGGAAAGATTTGAAAACTACCGTAGAATTAAAATCTCTTTCAGAAATACAGGCGTTTATATGAGTATAGAATTCATTGCCGAATATATAGTTTTCTATTAAATCATAATCTAATCCATATTTCTGTAAAAACGCTGGATTGAGAACTTCAATTTTTATCTGTTCAAAAACTTTATTAGAAATCTTATGCATATTCATTCCCCCATCTATATATATATATTACCATATTCTATTAATAGTATTCCCCAAAATCTAAGATAATATTCTTTTTGATTTTATAATAATATATAGTATAATAATTCTGAGGTGAAGAAATGGCAAAATTTGATCTGTTTGAAGTTAAAAAGAAATTGGATGCAGAAAAACCTAATAAGGTAGTTAAAGAGACTGTTGGGCAAAAAATCGTGATGATTTTAGTTACTGCAATAGCTCTATCAATTTTTTACTCGTTTTTATTAACATATGAATTTTCTAATGTTATCAATTATTCTGTACTCGCATTATTTATTACTTTAGTTGTTCTGAGAGGAGTTCAGGTATTTAACCAAAAAAAATAAATCCTGTTATCCAGGATTTTTCATTTTGTAAACCACTATTTCAGCTCCTACCATGATTATTATGGAATTGATGTATATCCATGCCGCCAATAAGATAAAGGCTGAAATACCACCATATACAATGGAAATCCTTCCGAATTTTTTAATGGTGTAAGAGTATAATATCGCATTCGACAACCATCCCAAAAGTGAAAAAACAGCACCGTAGACGGCTTCTTTAAACTTCACTTTTGTATTTGGAACTCCAATATAAATCGCTAGGATTATAAAGAAGAATGAAATAACAATAACTAGCCATTTGAACATTTGATATAATTTCAAGTATTTATCTGGAATGTTGAAAAGCGGATTAAAAAACTCCAGTACTTTGGTACCTATTGTCGGCAAAAACAAAAATAACGCTATGATAATTATTAGTAATACCGTGTAGAGAATACCAATGAACCTTAGATAAAAATAATTTCTATTTTCACTTACTTCAAATACCATGTTCAATGATTTCATCATAGCGTGAACCGCTTTGGAAGAAGACCACAACGTAGCTAGCAAAGAGATTGAAATTACACCAGTCGTATTAAATGATATATTATCTATATAACCTGAAATAAAAAAATTAATATCCTCTGGTACAAATATCTCTGCAAATTCACTCAACATTTCTGAATCTAAAGACAGTTTACCAATGACAGTGAATAATATGATTAAAAAAGGGAATAAAGACATTGTGAAAAAGAATGCCATTTGACTGCTATAAGCTTGAATATGGTGTTTTTCATAATTGGTTTTTATATTTCTTAATATATTCACTGATTTCACCTCTAAGAACATTATATTTCATTTATCCAATAAATCAAAAAAATATTTAAATATGCAAAAGGAGGAATTTATTAAATGAAAAACGGAAAATTTATCTTTTTAATAATAATTGTTGTTATCGCCGTTTTTGCCGGTATGCAAAGTTATTATTTTCTAGAAAACACAGAACAAGCAGTTGTTCAAAGATTTGGCGAAGTTGTTACAATCAATAATGAATCAGGTTTAAATTTCAAAGTTCCATTTATCGACAGAGTGACAATCGTTAAAACCAACGAAACAAGAAGTATTCAATATGGTTACCGTCCAAAGGACGATCCAACTGCTACATC
>DAOURC010000068.1 GCA_030625285.1 Eubacteriales bacterium | reverse complement strand
TCTAAAGTTTGCTTTGCTGTATAACTGAATAATCTATTAGCTTCTCTCTGAAGTGTAGTCAAATCAAATAATAAAGGTGGGTTTTTCTTTTTAATGTCCCTCTTAATCTCAGTAATAACAGCTACTTTCCTTTTACAGAATTCTTTTAATTCATTGGCTTTTTCAAGACTTTCTATTTTGTCACTTTTAACTTTCAAGTCTCCTAGATCTAGTTCAATATGATAAAATTTTTCTTTGCTGAAATTTCTAATGTTCTCATCACGTTCTGCAATCAGTGCAAGTGTCGGTGTTTGTACTCTTCCTACGCTTAACTTATTATTATAAATCGTAGTAAATAATCTCGTTGCATTAAGTCCAACAAGCCAATCAGCCTTACTTCTCGCTAAAGCAGATTGATATAGATTTTCATAATCTTCTCCATCTTTCAAATCATTGAATCCTTTTTCGATTGCACTATCTTCCATAGAGCTAATCCAAAGTCTTTCATAAGGCTTATTTTTGCCAATCTGATTATAAACTAATCTAAATATCAATTCTCCTTCTCTTCCAGAATCTGTTGCTTCGATTATACTTTTTACTTCACTACTTTTTATTAATTTTTCTAAAACTTTAAATTGTTTTTTTGTACTTTCATTTATTGAAAACAGCCAATCATCTGGTATGATAGGCAAATCTTCATATTTCCATTTTGAGTATTTTTCATCGTATTCTTCTGGTTTTGCAAGGCTCACTAGATGTCCAATGCACCAACTTACAATATATCCATTACCAGTCATATAACCATCTTTTCTCTCAGTAGCTCCAATAACATTTGCTATTGCCAGAGCAACACTCGGCTTTTCTGCTATCACTAATTTCACTTCATCATTCTCCTTAATTTTCTAGGCGTATTTATGCAACCTATCTTTTGGTCACCTTGTCCAAAAGTTTAAATCTTATTCATCCTCATCTTCTTCGTCATCATCAATATAATCAGCTTCATCAATTTCCTCATCATCAAATGGCATATCATGCTTTGGTTTATAAATTTTAAAATACCATCCCAGACCTCCGCTTAAAACTGCTATCACGCCTATAATAACCAATGAATTATTTGAACTAGCTTCATCTTCATTTTCTTTACTCGTTTTTTCTGTATCACTTAATGAATCTTCTTCTGCATCTAATTTATCTAACTTATTCGTTTCATTTTCTTTTATTTCTATTTCCACATCTGCTTGTTCTTCAATAAGATTAAGTAGATCTTGCTCTCCTACTTCCGTTAGCATCATTACATTATCGCGATCTTTACCATGATCAACTATGATATGAAAAACCTTACCAGACTTTGTTTCAAAAGTGATTAATTGTCTAAGTTCTAATGGATTTTTATTTTCAAAATCATCATCATTTGGAATTTCAATATCATAAGGCTTACCTTCTACATTACTACTTTCTATCACCGTTCCTTTAGCAATATTCTGATCAGTTGCCAATAAATTAATCGCCTTTTCATTACCACCTTCTACTAAATAATTTGTTTTATCTTCGCCTTCTATCACATAATCTTTACTGACAAAATTTGATTTCAATTCTGTTTCAACTATCTCAATTACTTCATATCCAGTACTGGTTTCATCAGCATATGTCATATTTCCAATAGCTATTACACATGTCATCAAGACTAAAGTTAATATTTTAATCTTACTTATCATTTAAATTCTCCTCGGTTTTTTTAATAGAAACTTGGTTATCACCTATATCATTTTTGCCCATATAATTATAAACCGCATCTCTTACTATCATTTGATACTCTTCTAGAGAAATTTCTGTTTCTTTAAAGGTTTTATGTAATTCTTCCTTTTCATAACCTTCTCTTTTACCTTCAATATCACATATTCTTTCTTGCAAAGCCTCCATTTGTGCCTTTAGTTTAGATTCTTCTTTTATTGTCTTTTCAAGTCTTTTATCCATAAGATCTCCTTTTTTACCTTCTAAAATTCTAATCTGCAACATTAACAATTTCTTATGATAAATGAATTTCTTGGCTTTAGAGGGAGTTTTTACTCCATCTAAAGCTTAGAAAACATAATCCAGGGCCTTTTAGAGTTCTTTATCCCTCACTTTAGAAATGGGAGTATTAGAACTCTAAGGCATTGGATAAATAAAAATAAGGGTTCAATCTATTACCGTTTGAATCCCTTATTTCCAGATGAAGATGGCTACCAGTCGAATTTCCTGTTGAGCCTACTTCACCAATTACTTCTCCAATATAAATCTCAGTTCCTTTACTAACATAAGTGTTATTACAATGAGCATACAAAGCTGTTTGTCCCTCATCATTTTTTAGTATAATGTATTTCCCATAACTATTATCATAACCAGTATCCAAAACAATTCCATCTATAATTGCCACAAGTTTTGTTCCCAATGGCTTTGCTATATCGATTCCTGTATGAAACTCAACCTCATCGGTAAATGGATCTAATCGATATCCAAACATACTAGATACCGAATTCTTCCAATCCTCTTTTATAGGACTTGGTAAACTTTGAAAATTACCTTTAGTTTCCATCAGTGTAATATATAATTCTTTTTGCTCATCATCTAATTTAGATAACAAAATTGATTCTAGAGAGTTTGTTTCTAAATCTATTTTTAAAATATTCCATTTGTATGAAACTTTTTTTGTAGTAGTCGTTGTTTCTCCTGTTACAGGATCAGTCGAAGTACTCGTTACTGTCTTATATCTAGTTTCTACCACCTTAGTCAATCGATATAAATACTGCTCATCAAAGATTCTACTTAATTCATTTCGCACTTCACTTACTGTAAATTCTCCAAATTTAGCTGTTAGATATGCTATTATTTCATGTGGATTATGTCCTACATCATCAACATGATAACGATACTCGTCATATTCCGAATGTTCTACTTCAACATTTTTAATTGCATACAGCAAATCCGCTTCAAACCGATTATAAAAATTTTCAGAATCTGTAATTCCTAAATCATCCGATTGATATGATGTTATAGCAATAACACTCATTGCATTTGATATCATACCTGCAAAAGAACTAATAAATATTATTCCTAACAATAACGCAAATATAATTATAGCTAAATAAATTCCAATACGTTTAAATGCAACCATAGCAACTTCTTTTAACTTTTTACCTGAACCTTTAATAATTCTTTGAATTCGATTATTATAGGTACCGTAAATCCGTTGATTATATACTTTTTTCATTCTAATCTTTTGATAGTACTTATTCATGCCACTTGAATTTTGATATATCTTATTATTTCTTAACGTAGCTTCAAATTTAGAGTTATGTTTAAGCTTCATATACTTCTGCTCTAATTTTTCTGAAGATACTTTTTTAGAACGATTTCTAAGTCCCTGATTTAATCTCTGTTTATTCTTATCTGTAACTCTTTTTAAAACATCTGAACCAACATCAGCCGCTTGTAACGCTGAATTTTCATCTGAATCAGATAATCGTTCTACATGGCTGTATCTCTCAATCGCTCCCATGCCTGCAACGCCCACTGCAATGACCGCTCTGCCTGAATTCTGAAGAAACTTACTTTTAGGTTGTTTTTCTTCAAAACTCATCTTCGATTTCTTTTTGATCGTCTTTTCTTCACCTTGTTCCCGGTGGGTTTTCGGGTTCGTTTTGGACTTCATCTCATTTGCTTCATCAACTGTCTTTCGCTTATTGAAGTTTTTCTGTTTTTTCAGCCTCCCCTGATCTTTCATTTTAACAGACGCCCTATTATGAATATCGCCAAAATCCTGATTATCAGGGTTATAATCGTACACATCACTGACATCTGCCATACCGTCATTATCGGAATCAGTTAAATGATAATCGTATCCACCCTCAATGCTTATTTCCTCATCAATTCCATCTTCCAGACTTTCATCGGACATATATGCCAACTTCTTGACGGTATGTCCTTTTTCATTTTCTATTTGGGCATTAAAATGACCACCTCGTATTTTGGATGGTCTGCTATCTTTCGTATGCTCTTGTCCAGTAATTTCGAAATCATCTGTTGATACTTTTTCTTCCGGTCCATTATTTTTACCCAGTCGCCTAATCACTTTCTTTCCACAACTGATTTCTTCCTTTAAATCTGCCGAAATAGACTTTTTATCCTTCAAAGCATCATGGCTAACTTGAAAGACCTGCCGGTTTCTCTCCTTGAGTTTTTCCATTTCTGCCAATCGTTCACCTCGCTAACTTTACTTTTCATTGAACTTTTTTAGGTAAGCTATCCCTAGTTTAATTCCCCCGAATTCGAGGGAATTAAAAAAACACCTATAATCTCATAAGTGTTTTAATAGTCGATATAGCATTCACAGCTATGATTATTTCAAGGTTTTAACTCGTTTCCTTCTTCCATAATCGCCATTGAAAATCAGATAGCAAATGGTGTTTCATCATATACTTCACATACCCCTAGCGCCTTTACAATTGAATCGTAATCCATATCCCCAATTTTTAAAAGAACTGGAGTATACGAATCGATAATTGATTCTTGCTTGGGTACCATTATCACTACAAAATCTATCTTATCAGAGAAATCTTTTCTAGAAAGCAACCCATTTGAATCTCGTACTCCATACGACTTTGAATTCTTATAGGCAACTCCCTCAGTACCATATAATACATCTCCAATATCTATTAAATTACTTCTCGACGATATCATAACAATACCTGTCAGTACACCTTCTTCTTTTCTCCACGTTATTGACTCTGTCGCTTTTAACAATGCTCCCTCTAAATGCCCCTTTACTTCGTCTGTTATATTAATCCAATCTTGATTTCCTGTAACAATGATTATGTGATCTCCTTTTCGTTCGCCTATCACTTCAATTTCAACATATCTATCGTCCGAAAGAGTAATTATATTAGATTCACTTTGTTCTCCAATATGTTTCACAATACCTTCATAGATTACATCTTTATCAGAAAATTCAAGAGCTTCAGGTATGGAGATGCTAATTGTCTTTGAATATGTGGATTTTTGCAGTCTATTGTCAACATAACGAATCACCTTCCTGTTTTTGTTCTCCCTTGCCGATATTGCTTTTTTCTTGAGCTGTAAACATACCTTATGTCCCTTCAAAGTCAAAAATAAATCCGGTGTTTTTCCATTAATCTCCTTTTCATA
>DAOURC010000152.1 GCA_030625285.1 Eubacteriales bacterium | reverse complement strand
TCTAAATAACTTTCAGATACTACATTTGTAATAGGTTGGATTAATTTAGAAACCATGAAGATTCCAACATTATCACTTGGACCATATACAAGATCTGGACCTTCGCCAGCTAAAGCTGCACTTTGAAAGTTTGTTCTTAGTTGCTCTGTTTCATAGTGAGTTCTACTAATTGTGATATTTGGATTTTCCGCCATAAAGTCTGCTGCGATTTCATCAAATAATAAATCTGCATCATTCGGCATCTGCTCCCAAATAACTAATTCAACGTTGCCGTTTTCCTCTTCATTAGTTCCACAAGCTACTAGTGAAAGTGCTAATACTAAAATTAATACAATACTGATAATTTTTTTCATAATACCCCTCCATATTTGTGCACACGTTTGCGCACATTGATAAAAAAATAAATCCCTAACAACAAAATTATATCATTTCTTTAATATTTATGCAATAATTAATATTATGAATCTTCAGAATATTTAAAAGGTGTGTGTTTTAATGAAAAAATTACTAATTATTCTCATTTTTATACTTATTTTCACAGTTGGCTGTGAAAATGCTGTGAAACCGGTTTCAAAGACTGATATCAACTATCCTATCATAAATAATCAAAGTAAATTCACCTCAAATGACAAGATTTACTTCATTATGGTAGATAGATTCAACGACGGTGACCCCGAAAACAATATCGAAGCCAATAAAAACGTCAAAACTACCTTTCACGGCGGCGATATCAAGGGCATAACAGAAAAACTAGACTATATTAAAGATTTAGGCTTCACTACAATTTGGATCACTCCTATCACCGACAACGACCTAAGTGGTTATCATGGTTATTGGACTGTAGACTTTTATAATGTCGATGAAAACTTCGGCAGTCTTGAAGATCTCAAAGAACTTGTAAACAAAGCTCATGAAAAAGATATAAAAGTCATTCTAGACTATGTCGTAAATCATACAGGACCAGGCACGAAATGGTTAACCGATGGAGAGCACGAGAATTGGTTCCACGAAAGAAAGATTATTCAAGATTACAACAACAAGCAAGAAGTCGAAGATGGATGGCTCGCAAGCCTACCCGATCTCGATACCGAGAATCCAGAAGTTAGAGACTTTTTAATAGAAAACGCTTTATGGTGGATCGACGAGACTGGTCTTGATGGATTTAGGTTAGATACAGTCAGACACGTACCAGAGAGCTTCTGGAATGAATTTTCTTATAAAATCAAAGAAAAATATCCAGACTTTTATCTTATTGGAGAGGTTTGGGATAGCAATGTCGGCGCTCTAGAAAAATATCATCAACTAGGTATTGATGGATTAGTAAATTATTCTCTTTATTATGGAATTCAAGATACATTTAAAGATGGTGGATTTGCAACGAAGTTGGTTAGTGCGATAAACAACGAACCTGGATTTGAAAACCCTGATGTAAATGGAGTTTTCATAGACAACCACGATAACCAAAGATTTTATACAACCGTTAGATACAATGATGATTATTTTAAACAAGCATTGACCTTTATGTATTCATATCCTTCAATACCGATAGTTTATTATGGAACAGAGATTCCTATAAAAGGCGGTAACGATCCCGACAACAGAGCTGATATGCCATGGAACAAGGTTGAAACTTCCATAATGATTCCTTTTCTAAAGAAATTGAATGATTTTAGAGACACGTATATGGATGAATTCACCGTTGTTGCAAATGACAATAAATTCATCGCCTACGAAGTAAAGAAAGACGATAACAAGGCATTGGTAATAGCAAATGTCTTCAATGGAGAAAAAGATATTTCATTCGAATATCAAGCAAGTAGCTTAATAAATTTTGAAACCGGCGAAGATCTTAGCCATTATATTCAAAATGGCATAATCACATTTACCGCATCTCCAGCTGAGAACTTGATTTTAATTGTAAAATAAAAATGATAAAGTGCACCCGTGAGGTGCACTTTATCATTTTGTCAACAAGTTTTCATATAGATAATTGAGGTAGAAATTGATCGCTTCTGAAAATTTTCTGATATCATAACCGGTAGTTGAAGCAATCTTATTCAATCTATAAATCATAGTATTTCTGTGAATGTATAGTTTATTTGCAGATTCGGTAATATGCAGGTTGTTCTCCAAAAATACAATGGCCGTTTCTACAAGTTCTTCATTCAAATCATACTTTACACTTTTATTGAAAATTTCTTTGATTTCATCTGTATTTTCATATTTCTTTATTGTCATAAACAAATTTGGAAGCAATAATTTATCAAATTCATATATATTGTATTTTGAGCTAATCGCTTTCGCTAGTTCTTTAAGATTGTCCAGCCTTTGGTATGCATCATATATATCATCGATTTTCTCTACTTCATAGCTTACATAAATCGCAACATCAGAAAGAATTTCAGATTCTAAATTATAATAAACATCTTCCAACTTATATTCACTGTTGTTTTTCCCATATCTAAAAAGTACGACTGTATCCTCCGACTTCAAAAAACATAAATCTTTCGGAAAAATCGATTTCACGATCTGCAGTACATCGTCTCCGCTAGACACCGCTTTAATCTCCCATATTTTAAGTGGAAATTTTAAATTTTCATCGAAATCCTTATATGCATATTTTTTAGAAATCAAACTATTGAAAGTATTGTTTGAATCAAAATACCGACTCAAGAGATATCTTACTAATATCTTCTCTCGAGAAGTCAGTATTTTTTCTTTAAAATATACGCCTTTATTCAATTCATTTAACTCTACGCCAATGAAATCTTGAAATCCACTTATATTTGCATCAGCTGGAATCAACGTATTTCTTCCGATCTTTAACGCAACTTTGGTCTGAAACAACTTTTCAAGATTATTAATCAACTCGTTATACATCAAATCACCACTTAATTATTGATTCTCCAGTTTCTTTATCAAATAAATGAATTTTATTCCCTGCAAAAGAAATTGAAATTCTATCTCCAATTTTCAAATCCATATCGCTAGTCTCTTTTGCAACATATTGCTTGCCATCTATCTTGTAGTAAACAAAGATTTCACTACCTAGCAATTCTGTTACATCTATTGTAACATTAAATCCACTTTTATTGATAGAAACGTCTTCAGATCTGATGCCCATCATGATTTCTTTTCCAACGTAACCGTTTTCTCTTAAAGTTTTCACAACTTCTTCCGAAGGTTTTACTTTATAATTATTGAATTCAACGTAAACTTCGCCCGCTTCTTCCCCCACAACCGATTCCATAATATTCATCTGAGGAGCTCCGATAAAACCAGCTACAAAAACATTTGCAGGCTTTTGATAAATCACTCTCGGTGTGTCTACTTGTTGAATTTCTCCTTTATCCATTACACATATTCTAGTTCCCATTGTCATAGCTTCAGTTTGATCATGCGTTACATATATGAATGTCGAGTCAAGATCATGATGAAGTTTAATAAG
>DAOURC010000165.1 GCA_030625285.1 Eubacteriales bacterium | reverse complement strand
CATGGATAAATTAAAAGAAGAATGTGGAGTCTTTGGGATATACGACCAAGATGGCATGAATTTATCGAATTTAACGTATTTCGGTCTTGTCGCACTTCAGCATAGAGGTCAAGAAAGTGCAGGAATTGCCATTAGAAGCGGCAATGCAATTAATTATCATAAGGGTATGGGACTTGTTCAAGAAGTTTTTGATGCTCATAAGCTTATGGGGCTTGATGGAGATATTGCAATCGGTCATGTAAGATATTCAACAACGGGACAGAGTCATCTTAATAATGCTCAGCCTTTGGTAGTTAGATTTAGAGGTGGGAGCATTGCATTAGCTCATAATGGAAATTTAGTGAATGCATATGAAATTAGAAATGAACTTGAGAAAAACGGAACTATTTTTCAGACGTCGATAGACTCTGAAGTTATAGCTAATCTCATTGCGATAGAATATAAAGGTAATATCAAAGAAGCGGTTTTAAGTGCTGTAAGACAAGTAAAAGGAGCTTATGGTTTAGTGATCATTTTTAATGATAAGCTTATCGGAGTAAGAGATCCAAATGGTTTAAGACCTTTAGTACTTGGTAAAACTAAAACGGGATATGTCATTACATCTGAAACAGCTGCACTGGATGTTGTTGGAGCCGAGTTTGTAAGAGACATTCAAAAGGGTGAAATGATTACCATCGATGAAAATGGATGGGAGTCTTTTATATTTGACGATACAAAAAGAAAAGCGATTTGTTCTTTTGAGTACGTTTATTTTGCGCGGCCAGACAGTACTATGGATGGACAAAACATTTATAAAACAAGATTCAAGGCTGGTGAAATACTAGCAAAAGAACATCCTGTTGAAGCTGATATGGTTATAGCTGTTCCTGATTCGGGGATTCCGGCTGCTATAGGGTATTCAAATGAATCTGGAATTCCATATGATGTAGGCCTTATAAAAAACAAATATATGGGAAGAACTTTTATCCAACCAGATCAAGAAACAAGAGAATTAGCTGTAAAGCTTAAATTGAATGTTTTGAAAGAGAATGTAGATGGTAAAAGACTGATTCTCATTGATGATTCGATTGTCAGGGGTACAACTTCAAGCAAAATCATCAACATGCTTAGAGAAGCGGGTGCAAAAGAAGTGCATGTAAGAGTTAGTTCGCCGCCGGTTTCTCATTCTTGTTACTTTGGAATAGACACTCCTTCAAAGAAACAATTGGTGGGAGCGATTAAAACAATTGAAGAAATACGTGATTTGATTGGAGCTGATAGTCTTGGCTATTTAAGCTACGATGGTCTTGTCGAATCGATAGGTAAAGGAAAAGATAGATTATGCACAGCTTGTTTTGATGGAGATTATCCAATGCCTGTACCTATGAGCGGCAAAAAATATGTTTTTGAAAAGATGTAAATGGGGAGTAAATTATGAAGAAGATTACTTATAAAGATGCAGGTGTAAATATCGAAAAAGGATATGAAACCGTTAAAAAAATTAAAGAAAGTGTCGAAAAGACCTTTGATAAAAATGTATTGACTGGGCTTGGTTCGTTTGCCGGATTGTATAAATTGGACAAGATAGACAATCCTGTATTGGTTACTGGAACAGATGGAGTAGGCACGAAACTATTATTGGCTCAAATGATGGATAAGCATTCAACTATTGGGCAAGACCTTGTTGCGATGTGCGTCAATGATATCCTATGCCACGGAGCTAAACCGCTATTGTTTCTCGATTATGTGGCGTCGGGAAAAGTAGAGCCAGATAAGATGGCTGGTATAGTTGATGGAATTGCCAAGGCTTGTCAAGCTGCGCATCTTTCACTTGTTGGTGGAGAGACAGCAGAGATGCCTGGAATGTACGGCGAAGGCGAGTACGATTTAGCTGGCTTTGTAGTAGGAATAGTCGATCAAAATAAAATAATCAATGGAAAAGACATAAAACCTGGAGATAGAATAATAGGACTTGCATCAAGTGGACCTCACAGTAATGGGTATTCGCTTTTAAGAAAAGTATTTTTCGATGCTAATGATTACAAAGCAGATGACTATATAGAGGAACTTGACGATACCATAGGAAACGTTTTATTGGAGCCGACAATCATATATACAGATGTGATCACGAAACTGATGGAAAATGTCACTATCAAGGGTATTGCAAACATCACTGGTGGGGGGTTCATTGAAAACATTCCAAGAACACTACCTGATGGAGTATCCGCTAAAATATATAAAGATTCATGGGAAATCCAACCTGTTTTCAATTTGACTCAGAAACTATCCAATCTTTCTGATGAAGAGATGTTCAACACTTTAAATATGGGAATTGGTATGGTATTGGTTGTTGACGAGGGTGATGCCTCTAATATAATAAAAATTTCTGATGAGTTGGGTCAAAAAGCAAATATTATCGGTGAAATCGTCTTAGGTGACGAAGGCGTGATTCTATGAAGAAAATAGCTGTATTTGCATCAGGAGGCGGCACGAATTTTCAATCCCTTATTGATGGAGTGCACAAAAAAGAACTAGGATTTATTGAAATTCTTTTTATCGATAGAGAATCTGCTTATGCAAAAGAAAGAGCAATAGAAAACAATATTCCCTGGATATACGTTGGGAAGAAAAAATTTTCCGATAATGAATCAAAGACAGAATACATTTTGCAAAATTTATTGGACCATGATATTGATTTAATAATTTTAGCAGGTTATTTAGGAATTATCGATGAAAAAATAATAAGACAATACGATAAAAAAATCATTAATGTTCACCCCTCGCTGATTCCGAAGTATTGTGGAAAAGGTTTTTATGGACAGAAGGTTCATGAAGCTGTTCTAAAAAACAAGGATAAAGAAACCGGAGTTACAATACATTTTGTAGATGAAGGTATTGATACAGGTGAGATAATAGTGCAGGAAAGAGTTTCGGTACTTAGTGGGGATGCTATAGATTCGCTATCGAGTAGAGTGCTGAAAGTAGAGCATAACATATTGATAAGCGCAGTGAAAAAATTACTGAGGAGTGATATTTAGTGAGAGCGTTGATAAGTGTATCGGATAAAAGCGGTATTGTTGAATTCGCTAAGCAATTAGAAGAGCTAGGTGTTGAAATATATTCAACAGGTGGAACTTTTAAGGCGATCGAATCTGCTGGCGTTAAAGTGGACAAGGTATCGGATTTAACAAAATTTGAGGAAATCATGGACG
>DAOURC010000084.1 GCA_030625285.1 Eubacteriales bacterium | reverse complement strand
ATTAGATAAACATATCGGCGATGAATTGAATGTTGAGTGTGATGTTGTTGGAAAATATATCGAGAGATTTATGATATTCAATCAAGAAGAGGCATCGAAAAGTTCAATTGATATAAATTTTCTTAAAGAAAATGGATTTATGTAAAGGTGGATGAAAAATGTATAAGTTTAATACGATAGAAGAAGCGATAGAAGATATAAAACTAGGGAAAATAATCGTAGTCGTGGATGACGAAGATAGAGAAAATGAAGGCGATTTACTAATGGCGGCTGAAATGGCCACACCTGAGAAAGTGAATTTCATGGCTATGCATGGGAGAGGGCTTATATGCACTCCGATGACTAATGAAAGGGTCAATCAACTGAATATTTACCCTATGGTGGCTGTAAATACCGACCCTAAAAATACTGCGTTCACAGTATCAGTGGATGCGATAGAAACTACTACAGGTATATCAGCGGCCGAAAGAGCAATGACTATAAGAAAGTTGATAAACTCTGAATCAAGTTCGAAGGATTTCACTAGACCGGGGCATATTTTTCCTTTGGTAGCGAAGAAAGGTGGAGTTCTAAAAAGAGCTGGTCATACTGAAGCTGCAGTGGACTTGGCAAAGCTGGCGGGATTGTATCCAGCTGGTGTCATATGCGAAATAATGAATGACGATGGAACTATGGCCAGGGTGCCTGAGCTTATGAAATATGTAAAAAAACATGATTTGAAAATAATAACTATAGCAGACTTGATTGCCTATAGAAGAAAAAATGAAACTTTAATAGAAAGAAGCTCTGAGGCGCTTATGCCTACAAAATATGGTGATTTTAAAATTGTCGGCTATATAAATAAACTTAACGGAGAACATCATGTGGCTCTTGTCAAGGGAGATATCTCTGCTGGAGACGATACATTGGTGAGAGTTCATTCGGAGTGTTTAACTGGAGATGCCTTTGGATCGCTTAGATGTGATTGCGGGGATCAATTGAATGAAGCTATGAGAATGATAGAAGAAGAAGGAAAGGGTATTCTGCTTTATATGCGCCAAGAGGGAAGAGGAATAGGCATGATCAACAAAATTAAAGCGTATGCTCTTCAAGATCAAGGTATGGATACAGTAGAAGCAAATTTGGCTTTGGGCTTTCCAGAAGATATGAGAGATTATGGTATTGGAGCTCAAATATTGGCTGATTTAGGCGCTAAGAGAATAAGACTTATCACAAACAATCCTAAAAAATTATCTGGAATTTCTGGTTATAGCATCGAAGTGGTAGAAAGAGTTGCTATACAAATGAATCACAATGAAAAAAATGAGTTTTATTTAAAAACCAAGAAAGAAAAAATGGGACATATGCTGAATTTTGAGGAGGAAGAATAAAAATGAAAACTTATGAAGGAAATTTAATTGCTAAAGATTTGAAGTTTGCAATAGTTGTCGCTAGATTCAATGAATTCATTGGAAGCAAATTATTATCAGGTGCCATAGATGCATTGGTGCGTCATGGGGCAGAGGAAGAAGAAATAGAAATCATTTGGGTACCAGGTGCATTTGAGATACCGTTGGTTGCTAAAAAGTTGGCTAAATCAGAGAAATATGATGCGGTAATATGTCTAGGAGCTGTTATAAGAGGAGCTACATCACACTATGATCAAGTGTCGAATGAAGTCACAAAGGGTATTGCAAGCGTATCGCTAGAAACAGAAGTACCTGTGGTATTCGGGGTGTTGACAACGGATACTATTGAGCAAGCCATTGAGAGAGCGGGAACAAAAGCTGGAAACAAAGGTGTAGATGCAGCTGTTACAGCTATAGAAATGGCAAATTTATTAAAGGGAATTTAGATGATATGTTTGATGATGTTAAAACGATTTTCTTTGATTATGACGGTACCATTCATGATAGCATCAGAATATATGCACCCGCTTTTAGGAAAGCCTATGATTATTTAATTGAAAAAGAAATTGTTTCTAGTAAAACCTGGAGCGACGATGAAATCTCTTATTGGTTGGGATTTAGTGTTGAAGCCATGTGGAAACAATTTATGCCTGATCTTGATTCGAAAACAAGAAATAAAGTCAGTAAAATGATTGGCGAAGAAATGCTTAGATTGATAAATGAAGGTGAAGTCGTACTTTATGATGGAGCGGTGGAAACTCTTTCATATTTAAAACAAAAGGGATATAAGTTGATATTCATAAGCAATTGTAGTATCGATTATAGAGATATCGCAAGGGATATGCTTGGATTAGGCAAGTATTTCGAAGAAATGGCATGTTCGGAAGAATATGGATATATTCCTAAACATGAAATACTGTCGATGATAAAATATAAATATCCTCAAAAAATGGTTATGATAGGCGATAGATTTCAAGATATTGAAGCGGGAATAAAAAATGGAATTAAAACAATAGGATGTAGTTATGGCTTCCATAGACCTGATGAATTAAATGAAGCTGATTTCATTATTGATGATATAAAAGAATTGATGACCATATTATAGCTGCTGTATTCATACAGCGGTTTTTTTCATACATTTTTCATACATTTTTCATCTATTCCTCTCATAATTGGTTGCTATAGTTAAAGTACAAGAAACAAATAATGAATTTTAGGAGGAATAACCATGAGAAAATTATCAAGAGTATTTGTATTGACTTTAATGTTACTTGTTATGGTGACATCAGTATCTGTATATGCCGATGAGACCATGACCCCAGAAGAAAGATTTGACGAGAGAATGGAACAATTTCTTGAAAAAAGAGATGAAAGAATTGCCAGGGCTGAAGAACGGTTTATAGAATTTGAAGAGAAAAGATTAGAGCATCAAAGTAGGAAATTGGATATCATCACTCGGTTAGCACCTGATATGCTTGAAGCATATGAAACAGGATTTGAAAATCATAATGAAATTCACGAATTATTGTTCGAGGCTCATAAGACGGTAAGAGAAAATATGTTTGATGAAGCGATGGAAGAAATGGATGCATTAAAAGATGAATTGTTTGAAAAAGCAGAAGCTGGTGAAATAACGTATAGGGAAGTAAGAGAGAAATTGAAAGAGGCTCATGAAACAAACCGTATGGAATTAGAAGCGTTCCGACTTGAATTAGATGAAGCTTTAGCGGACGTAAGAGCTGAAGAAGAGATTGATAAAGAAGAGAGAACAGCTTTAAAAGAAGAGTTGATAATAGCGATTGAAAACAAAGATTATGAATCAGCCGAAGAAATCATTATACAGCTATATGATTATTTACTCAGTCATATCGAATTTGATCAATACAAACTGGATGTGATTTCATCATATATCGATTAGTTCAAACTACCTCATCTTATATCCACAAGATGAGGTTTTGTCTCTGTATTGACCTTTTTGTGATAAAGATGTATCATTACTCTATCTGAAAAAAAGATACCAACGGGGATTTAGGTGGAAGAATGAATGAAATAAAGAATATAACAAAAAGACAAAAAGTCGGATTGGCTTTTGGAGGTGGCGGCGCTAAGAGCTTTGCCCACATAGGAGTTGTCAATGTATTAAAGGAAAATAATATACCGATAGATTTTTTAGCGACTTGCAGTTCAGGTTCAATGATGGGGGCTTTTATTGCAAATGAAGTGCCTACTACTGATATCAGAAAAAAATTCAGCGAAACTTTGAAAAGAGTTTCTTGGTTTAAACCTACAATAAGCAAAAAGGCGATATTCTCACAAAAAAATATTCAAAGCATAGTGGTCGACCTTTGTGGGGATGTAAATATTGAAGATTTAAAAATACCTATGAATATCATGACTACAAATTTGAATACGGGAAAACTGAAAGGTTTCGAATCTGGTAATTTAAAAGATGCAGTAACTGCTTCATCGGCATTTCCAGGCATATATAAGCCAGTTAGAATTGGAGAAGATTACTACGTTGATGGAGGTTTGTTAGACAGTATTCCTGCAGACATATGTAGGGAATTCGTTGGAGATGACGGTATTGTCATTTCAATATCATTAGATGGACATTTAAGTAGAAAGATCGATAGAATCAATATTTTCAGCATGATGTATAGAGCGATTTATATTCCGTTGATCAATAATCGTGAAAAAACCATACTTGAAAACTCAGATGTAATAATAAAGGTATTCAATCATCAAGAGTTCAATTTTAAGAACTGGAGAGAAATATTCAGGTTTTATTCAATTGCTAGAACAGATGAATTTATAAAATTAGGTGAAGAAGCAGCTAGAGAACATTTAGATGAATTAAAGAGACTGTTGGAAATCGAAAAAAATAAAGCAAGCTAAGATGATGATTTTATAATTATCATCTTTTTTTTATGATATAGAATACCAAATAACAGTTTAATGGTTTGTATAGCATCTATGAAACAGTATTGATAATCAATAAAAAAAAGGGTAAGTATACTTAAATATTGAATAGTATTATAAATACATTATTTTGTTTAGGTGGTTAGATTATGAAAAAGATTTTAATAAAAAACGCTAAAGCTATTGTCACTTGCGATGATGATAGAAGACAATTGTTTGGTTATGATATTCTAATTGAAGATTCTAATATCAAAGAAATCAAAAGAAATATTTCAGTAGATGATGAAACTGAAATAATCGATGCAAGCAACTATCTTGTATATCCTGGACTGATCAATACTCATCACCATTTTTTTTATTGATT
>DAOURC010000014.1 GCA_030625285.1 Eubacteriales bacterium | reverse complement strand
TTTCGCACGAATCCCGGCCGGATCTCAATTTAGCGAACGCTCCCAAATAAATCTACATCTGCTAGGCGTGTCAAGTTTAACGTCTGACGCCGCATTTCAGCATATTTTTCATAACCATCATCCCATTATATAGATATAGATAGAACAACGTTCTATCTATTTAACCCTTGAAAATGACCATTTTAGCAACGATGGCGTAATAAGCGTTGTAACAAGCACCATCAAAATCACTATTGAAAGATCCTTATCTGAAATCACATTTAATTTCAATCCCAGATTGGCGATAATGATCGCTACCTCAGCTCTAGGTACCATACCTATACCGATTTGCAGAGCTTCATCCTTATTAAAACCAGATATTCTCTCTCCTAAACCAGAACCTATAAATTTACAAAGTATCGCAGCAACAATCAGTATCGAACCGATTCCCAACGCGGTTGCCGCGCTCTTCAAATCTACTCCCATACCGATCGCAACAAAAAACAGCGGCGTGAAAATCGATGAAGCGATTTTATTGATATCATGGGATACCCTATGCCTAAACGCCGTCATAGAAAAAACGACTCCAGAAAAATACGCTCCTGTAATTGCAGCAACTCCGAGTTCTTCTGATAAAAACGCCAAGAAGAAACAAACTATAATCGCATAGGTTACTATTTTATCTTCAAAATTTATTTTTAATTCAAACGTCCTTAACAGCTTAGTGATAACCATTCCACACAAGATGGTAATTATGAAAAACATGACTATTTTGCCGAGAACAAAAAATACATTGATACTGGATTCCGGGCTAATTACACCGATAGCAATCGTTAAAAGTAAAATGCCCACTATATCGTCAATGATTGCAGCACCCAATATTGTAATGCCTTGTTTTGTCCTTAGCTGCCCTATCTCTCTCAACGTCTGAACACTAATGCTTACAGATGTGGCTGTAGCAACAATTCCCAAAAATATAGCGGTTGAATAATCATTAGTTAAAAAGTAAGTAGCCCCACCTACAAATGCAAATGGGAAGACTACTCCTCCTAACGCAATTAAAGAAGATGATTTACTCGACTCTTTAAGCTCCTCGACATCCGTCTCGAGTCCAGCTATGAACATCAAAAATATTACACCGATTTCCGCTAAATGGCTAACTAAATCTGTTTTAACCATAATACCCATACCAAGTACAACACCCATAAGGATTTGCCCCAACACAGCTGGTTGTTTAAATTTTTTACTGATTACTCCTCCAATATTGGCAGCCAACAACATCACCGCTATATTGATTAGATACATATATTCCGATTTCACAATTTTCCTCCAAATGTGGCATTTTGGATTGAGCTATTTAAAATTATTCGTCAATCTTTTTAAGTGCTTCAGCTTGAAAACTTGTAATTAGTGCATCGATCATCTCGTCAATTTCGCCTTCTAAGAAACTTTGCATCTTATAAACAGTTAAATGAATTCTATGATCGGTAATTCTTCCCTGAGGGAAATTGTATGTTCTTATTTTACCAGAGCGATCTCCAGTTCCAACTTGAGATTTTCTCTCATCTGCAATTTCTTTGTTTTGCTCTTCTAGCTTAAGATCATATAACCTTGCCCTTAAAACTTTCATAGCCTTATCTTTATTTTTTAGTTGAGATTTCCCATCTTGGCAAGTAACAACCATTCCAGTAGGGATATGAGTAATCCTTACTGCTGAATCAGTCGTATTTACACTCTGTCCACCATTCCCGGAAGATCTATATACATCTACTCTCAAATCATTTTGATTAATGTATACATCTACATCTTCAACCTCTGGAAGCACAGCGACCGTCGCAGTAGATGTGTGAATACGTCCACCGGATTCTGTTTCTGGAACCCTCTGTACTCTATGGACACCACTCTCGAATTTCAATCTAGAATATGCACCCTTGCCAGTAATCTGAAAAGACGCTTCTTTGATTCCGCCTACACCTGTTTCCGATATATTGATTATATCCACTTTCCATCTTCTACCCTCGGCATAACGGATATACATTCTTAAAAGTTCGCCTGCAAAAAGACCGGCTTCATCTCCACCTGCTCCAGCTCTAATTTCAACGATTACATTTTTATCGTCATTAGGGTCTTTAGGTAGTAATAGTTTCTTTAATTCAACTTCCAACTCTTCAACGCGCCCTGTCGACTCTTCAATCTCCATCTTGGCAAATTCTTTCAGTTCTTCGTCTCCTGAGTACATAAGCTCTTTAGCTTCTTCAATATTCTTTTTAGCGTCTTTATATTCCGTATACGCTTCGACTATCGGCGTTAAATCGCTATGCTCTTTCATATACTTTTGCCATATTTTATTATCGTTGATAATCTCAGGATCTGCAATTTTCTCACTTAATTCTTCATACTTATCTACAATAAAATCTAACTTATCAAACATTTTTTCCACCTCTATATCCAAGAACCACTCTATTTATACCTGGCAAATCTTGAACAACACTTATATTTTCATAGCCTTTATCAGCCATCAATTTCCTTATTCTCTCACTTTGATTATAACCAACTTCAAAAGCAAGTATACCACCTTTTTTTAAATAATCAAAAGATTCCTCAATAATTTTCTCATAAAAGAAAAAACCGTTATTTTCCGCCTTCAACGCAAGCACGGGTTCAAAATCTTTCACGTTTTTATCCAAGGTTTCATATTCGTTTTCTTCAATGTATGGAGGATTGGATACAATCACATCAAATTCTCCTTTTACATTAATGAATACATCACTAAATACAAAACTTACATTTGCATTTAAGTTTTTATTATTCAGTTTTGCAACTTCCAAAGCCTCTAAAGATATATCTACGCTCAGCACATTCGTCTTCTTGCTTAGTAAATCTATGGAAATCGCTATGGCACCGCTTCCGGCGCCTATATCAAGTACATCGATCCTATCTTTATTCATATCGTCGATTATCTCTAATACACTTTCAACTAAAATCTCAGTGTCGGGTCTAGGGATCAGCACCGTCGAATCGACATAAAAATCAAATCCCATAAATTCCTGATTAGTGACAATATACTGCACAGGTTTATGACCTTTTCTTTCGCTGATCAAACTCTTGAATTTCTCTTCTTCATCATCTTTTAATATTTCATCACCATTTAAGATTAAATACACCTTATCTTTTTTAATTATATGCAATAAAATAATCTCTGCATCCAAATACGGGGTAGTCGATATTTGGGTTAAAATATTTTCAGCCCATTTCAAACCTTCGTTAATAGTTAGCATTCACCATCATCCATTACAGCTTTAACTGCAACTATGGCAGCTTCAAGCATTTGATCATCAGGTTCTTTCGTAGTGATTTTTTGCATCATCAATCCAGGTATGCTAAGTATTTTTATAAGTTTATTATCTGTTGTTCCAGATAATTTTAAAACTTCATAACTTATTCCAGCGATTAAAGGCAACAGAAGGATTTTCAATCCTATCCTGAGCCATATATTGCTCCATGAAATGAAAGAAAATACCGTAATACTGATGATTAAAACAAATATCACGAAACTAGTACCACACCTAGGGTGAAGAGTAGTAAATTCTCTGGCATTCTCAACAGTTAATTCCTTCCCTGATTCTATGCAGTGAATTGTTTTATGTTCTGCTCCGTGATATTGGAAAACTCTTTTAACATCGTTCATCTTACTTATCAACAAAATATATACAATGAAAAATATCACTTTAAGAACGCCTTCAAGCGAACTAAGCAAATATTGACTGTCAACAATATTTCTAAGCAAAGAAATTATAAAAGTCGGCAAAACGGTAAATAGCATTATCGCCAAAAATAGCGCAGTTACAATAGAAAAAAACACCAATGCATCATCTGCTCTGCTCCCAAAAATTTTTCTAACCATTTTATCAAATTTATCTTCTTCGGTTACAATTTCCTCGTCTTCTTCAAAATACTTCGCCGATAAGGTTAAAGCTTTAACTCCTACAGACATGGAAGAAAAAAGTGCAAACAACCCTCTCAGGAGCGGCAATTTGCTTATTTTGCCTTTCGGGGCCTTTATCGTCTTGTTTTCAACAACCAATTCTCCATTTTTCCTTCTGATAACAATAGAAATTTTATTTTTATTACGCATCATGATTCCCTCGATGAGGGCTTGTCCGCCTACGTTACTATATTTACTCATTTATACCACCTATTTCTCTCTATATTTAAAATAACATTGAGCGCAAAGTGATTCATACTCAACTTTATTCTCTCCGTCGATAGCAACTTGATTTCCTTCAAAAACAAATTTTTCATTTATTTTTCTTCCGTTGACAACCGCCTTGCGACCGCATCTGCAGATTGTCTTCAACTCTTCAATGGAATGTGCAAGCAACAACAATCTCTCGCTTCCTTCAAATCCATTTAATTTAAAATCGGTTCGGAGTCCATAGCATATTACCGGAATGTTTTCTACAACCGCGAATTCAAATAACTGATCAACTTGCTCTTTTGTTAAAAACTGCGATTCATCGACTAACACACAATCTAATTTCTCATCAACATTCAAAATTTTATCATAAATATTTTCTTGATTATGTATACTTACATCGACGTGCCTATCCACACCTAATCTAGAAACAACTTTTTCTCCACCCTTAGTATCAACCATCGGTTTAACAATAAGAGCCTTCATTCCTCTTTCGCTGTAATTATAAGCCACCTGCATCAATGCAGTAGATTTTCCCGAATTCATCGCTCCATACCTAAAAAACAATTTCGCCATATTTCATCCCTCCCATATCATTATAATACATGGATTGATTATATTAAAATAGGTTAGAGAAAAAACCTCTAACCTAGAATAATATTTCTTATTAAAGTCCATATTTTTGTTTAAATTTCTCTGCTCTTCCGCCACGTTCAATTGATTTTACTGAACCTGTAAAGAACGGATGACATTCTGAACAAACGTCTAATCTTATTTCATCCTTTGTTGACTTAGTTGTAAACTTGTTTCCGCACGCACAACTTACTTCTATTTCTTTATAATCAGGATGTATGCCTTGTTTCATCATATCCACCTCTTTTCAAAAAATCTCGCTCTATCAATAATAATATTTTACTTCCCTTTTGTCAAGCCATCATAGTATAACATTTATGAAACTATTTTTCAACTAGAATCTGTTTTTTCATAATCTGGATGAATTCTTTATTGTTTTTAGTTTTTATCAACTTATCAACAATAATTTCTGTTAATTCTTGAAGCGAAATGTTACTCATCGCTCTTCTTAGATTCCAGATGACTTCCAGTTCTTCCTGTTCTAAAAGAAGCTCTTCTCTTCTCGTTCCGGATTTTTGAATATCAACAGCTGGAAAAATTCTCTTTTCTGAAAGTTTTCTACTTAAACTGAGTTCCATGTTTCCAGTTCCCTTGAATTCTTCGAAAATAACATCGTCCATACGAGAACCAGTTTCAACCAGCGCAGTCGCTAAAATTGTTAAACTGCCGCCTTCTTCGATATTTCTAGCAGCTCCAAAGAACCTCTTCGGTTTATGCAAAGCACCAGGATCCAACCCTCCACTTAAGGTTCTACCGCTGCTCGGCACCTCAAGATTATAAGCCCTTGCGAGTCTTGTAAGACTGTCAAGTAAAATGACAACATCTTTTTTCTGCTCCACTAACCGCTTGGCTCTTTCAATTACCATTTCAGCTACTTGAATATGATGCGATGGAAGCTCATCAAATGTTGAATAAATTACGTCGGCGTTAATTGAACGCTTCATTTCTGTAACCTCTTCAGGTCTCTCATCTATCAACAATACAATAACTTCTGTATCCGGGTGATTCGCAATTATGCTTTGAGCCATTTTTTGAAGCAATATTGTTTTACCGGCTTTAGGCGGCGCAACTATCAACCCTCTTTGTCCTTTTCCAATCGGTGCAATCAGATCGATCAGTCTCATAGACAAATCCGAGTGAGATCTTTCTAGTCTAAATCTCTCATCTGGATAAGTAGGAGTCAACGTATCGAATTTCGGCCTCTTCGCCGCAACATCCGGATCATCACCATTGATTTTCCTAACATACAATAAAGCTCTAAATTTTTCATTGTCTTTAGGTTTTCTTGTAATTCCAGTAACAAGGTCTCCAGTTTTCATATTGAATCTTCTGATTTGAGATGGTGAAACATAGACATCCTCTTTACTAGTAAGGAAATTATCAAATCTCAGAAATCCAAAATTCTGCTGTTCAACGAGTTCTAAAACTCCCTCAACCTTATCTTGATTATTGGGAACCACAGGATTTTTTACTTCTTTTACTTCTTTTACTTCTTTTACTTCTTTTACTTCTACTTCTTTTTTTTCTGGACTCGACATTAAAAGCTCAATCAGTTCTTCTTTTTTATACTTGGTAACACTCTTTACCCCTAGGTCTTTCGCAAGTTCCCTAAGTTGAATTATTGTTTTCCCATTTAAAAATTCTAAATTCAAAATTCCCTCCTATTTTGCATAATGGGGCTTTTGTTCTAGATGATGAATAGCATCGATAAATCTAATTGTTCCTGTTTTACCTCTAATAATCATCGAATGTGTTTCAGCCACATCATTATGATATTTAATCCCTTTCACTAAAGAGCCATCTGAAATACCAGTTACTGCAAAGAATATATTATCGCTTCTAACTATATCATCAAGCTTTAAAATATTTTCATAATCAGCTCCCATTTTCTTGCATCGTTTAATCTCTTCATCGTTTTCAGGACAAAGTCTACATTCCATATAGCCACCTAAAGCTTTTACTGCGGCTGCAGCAATTACACCTTCTGGCGCTCCTCCCTTGCCTATTAAAATATCAGCATCCGAGTTTTCTAAACAAGTTTCAATAGCTGTAGCTACATCGCCATCAGCAAATAATTTAACTCTTACGCCCAGTTCTCTACAAGCATCTATTATGTATTGACTTCTTTCTCTATCGATTGTAGTCATTGTCAATTCTGTCACATCTTTATTTAACGCTTTTGCAAGATTTAAAAGATTTTCCTTAACTGAATAAGATAAACTTACTACTCCCTTACCCTTTGGTCCGACAACCAATTTATCCATGTACATATCCGGAGCTTTCAATAAGGTTCCTTCCGGCGCAAGCGCAATTACAGCGATAGAATTATTAAGTCCTTTCGCCAAGGCAATTGTTCCATCTATCGGATCGACTGCAATATCAACTTTCGGATATCCCATACCAGGCGTTCCTATTTTTTCACCAATATAAAGCATAGGCGCCTCATCCATTTCGCCTTCACCTATTACAACTTCTCCCTCGATATTCATAGTATCAAGCATCTTTCTCATGTTATCCACCGCAACACCATCAGCTTCATTCTTTTTACCTAATCCCAGGTATCTTCCTGCTCCAATAGCTGCCGCTTCTGTCAATCTCACCAAATTTATCGATAAATCTCTATCCATCTTATACATCTCCCATCTCTTTATAACCAAAGCGATTATATTACAGTTTCCTTTTAAAGTTAAGTAATTTAATCATTTTTATTTAAAAAGCTTGGATTTTGTTATATATTCATATCAGGAGAGATGAATAATGAAAAAACTATCAATTGCACTGATTTTTATAATTTTAATATCTTCCCTTAGTTATGGGGAAAATGAATTAAGCCTTTTTTATAATAATAAAATGATAGATCTCAATGACTCTACGCTTATTTATGAAGACAAGGTTTTATTCCCCGCAAAAGAATTTTCTGAATTAATCGGAGCTCAATATCTATGGGATGATTTAAATGAAATTTTAATTATCTATCGTGATAACACATTTATGAAATTCACCTTGGATTCCAGCGTTGTTTATATAAATGGCAAGTCTTTTATAATGGATACTCCAATATTCCGAAATGATTCGATTCTTTACATTCCTATTGATTGTATAACTAAATTTTTTGATATCAACGTAGAATACGACAGTTTGAATGAAACGATACGACTTACCAATAATAAATATACAGTCTATACAACCTATAAAAGTTATTATTATAAAACAATCGAAATACCAAAATTCAATATCAATCTAGATATTCCATATTACTGGGATCTGTTGGATGAAGAAAATCTTGTATATGGTAAAAAAAGCAGTTATGAAGATGTGACATTAAATGTAAAGGTTATTAAAAATTCCGATGATCTATCTATAGATGAGTATATCAACACATTGCACGATTATACTGAATATGTTCATGATGAAGGTGAAATAGAACTTACAGAAGAGAAGATTTTTACTACTAGTGGATTTAGCGGAAAATTAATTCTATATACATATGAACAAATTGAAGGACAACCAATATATGCTTATTATATCACGAAGGTTGATGATTTATTATATATTTTAAATTTTACATTCACTAATGGCGATTTTCCTCAATTGTTATCAATTATTGAAAATATTATAAATAGTTTTGAAATAAAATCCTTAGCTGTAAATCAAAGTGATGAACACTATATTGAATACCCGAAGTTTTACAATCTAGAAACTTCACTTAAATACGAACTTTTTTCCAATATACAAGCTTATAACTCTTTCGATTTTGTAGGTACCATCAATCCCTTGATCGAGAACATCAGAGTAAGTGTAGAAAAAAACAACGAAAGCATCAACTTTAACATTCCTGTTACAGGAGGAACTTTCGACGAAAAAATTCATTTGCCTTTTGGGCTGGGGAAACACAATATAAGCGTATTTATAGACTCCGAAAGCGATATGATAATAAATCACGAACTTGTCGATTTTGAAATCCAATCAAATTTATTAATGAAGTTCAGCGTTATTAATATATCTGATGATTTTATTCGTTATTCATTGCCCGACATAAATATTTTACCGAATCACCAACACATTCTATCAATGGCATATTTAATCACTCGCGACAGCCTGTCAGACTATGCAAGAACTTACGATGTATACAAATATATTTTAGAAAACATCCAATTCAACAACAAAACAACATCTCAAAACTCATATGATGTTTATCTTACTAATGAAGGAAACAATGCAGCTATTACAAACTATTATGTATCACTCTTAAGAGGACTTGAAATACCTTCTAGAGTATTTAAAGGATCAAATCTCTACGACTCGCATTATTGGGCTGAAGTTCATTTCAACAACAACTGGTTCATTGTAGATCCAACCTTTGGCCTCTTAACAAAAGATCATACAGACAATAAAAACTATTTCATTGTAAATAAAGAAGATTATTATTCCAACTACGATATCATTGAAGAAGTCACTAAGTGACCAAGTTTATATAACTCATATTCCACCGAATCAACTAATAGTGGAAGTTGCTATTATATACAAACGAAGAAACAGCCTCATCACAAGATGAAGGCTGCTTTTTATTATTGTCAAATGTATTATTTTTTCAAATTCAATATTTCTCTTGCTTCATCAGGCGTTGCAACTTCTCTACCTAATTCTTTAGAAATCCTTACAATTCTCTCAACAAGCTGAGCGTTGGACTCCGCTAAAACACCTTTTGAATAGTAAACATTATCTTCAAATCCCACTCTTACATGACCACCCATTACAATGGCAGCAGTAGCCAACGGCAGTTCGTATCTTCCTATGCCCGCTACCGTCCAAGTAGAATCCGCTGGAATAGACTGCTTGAAGTAAACTAAATCCTCAATTTCACCCGGACAAGCGCCAGGTACACCTAAAACAAAATCAAAATGAACAGGTTTGTCTACCAATCCTTTTTTAACAAGTTTCAGCGCATTTACAATCATTCCTCTTTCGAATACTTCAATTTCAGGTTTTACTCCAAGTTCTTTCATTCTCGCAGCAAACTTTTCCATATACTCTTCAGTATTCATAAAAACATCAGGACCGAAGTTTACAGTGCCAGTACTAAGAGTCGCCATTTCAGGTTTAAGTTCTACAGGCTGCAATCTCTCCTCGGCACTATGCCAAGTCGCTCCACCAGTCGACGGCTGAACAATTACATTACACTTAGCTTCAATTTTTTCTTTGATTTCTTTATATACGTCATAACTTTGAGTTGGATTACCTTCTTCATCTCTTGCATGAACATGAATAATCGACGCTCCTGCCAAATAACACTGATAAGCATCCTGAGCTATCTCATCTGGCGTAAGAGCCAAATTGGGCTGAATATCTCTAGTAACTTCAGCTCCTGTAATCGCAGCTGTTATAATTAATTTTTCCATATTATTTACTCCTTTGTTTGTCTTTAGGAACAACACAAGTTCCTGTTGCTCTACAAACAACAATTGGTTCTTCTAATACATCGCAAGCAGAATCATTGATATCCGGTCTTGGTACAATGACTTTTCTCGCTTCAAATGTCATTTTTCTTGAACTGTTTCCGACATGAGTAATTTCACCTACCGCTTCAATAAAATCACCCGCATAAACCGGAGCTAAAAACTCTACCGAATCGTAAGCTGCAAATAATCCCTCATCACCATCTTGACGGATTAAAAGCTCTGTAGCAACATCACCAAACAGATTCAACATTTTTGCTCCGTCTACAAGATTCCCACCATAGTGTGCATCATGCATACTCATCCTCATTCTAATCATTACCTTACTCATCTTTTTTACCCCCTAATAATAAACACTAAATCT
>DAOURC010000062.1 GCA_030625285.1 Eubacteriales bacterium | reverse complement strand
GCAAATGCTTTAGGATATACAGCAACTCCAATTGCTTACTCAGAGGCGTTTACATCAATGCAAACAGGTATTGTCGATGGTGTTATCGGTTCTGGAGCTGAAGGATACTACGCTAGTTTTAGAGATTTAACAAAGTACTATTTACCAATAAATGATCATTTTGAAATGTGGTTTTTATATATGAGCACTGATGTTTGGAACAAATTATCTCAAGATGAAAAAGATTTAGTAATGAAATCAAGTATTGAATTTGAAGAAAAAAGATTTGAGGTTGCTGAAGCAGAGCAAGAAGATTTTGTTCAAAAATTAAGAGATTTAGGTGTTGTTGTTTATGATTTCTCTGATGAAGAACTTGCAGCAATTAAAGATAAAGTAGAAAAAGAAGTTTGGCCAAAAATCAAAGATGAATTTGGCGCAGAGTTATTTGATAGTATAGTTGGCAACTAGTATTTCCCCTTTATATAAATTAAATGAGATTGTTACAAAAGTGCAAAACGTTAAAGCTCACAGTTCAATTGACTGTGAGCTTTAATGCTTTTAAAAGATTGCGGTTCTAATTATTGATATAGATTAATAAACTACGCTATTTGAAGGTTTTCGTTATATTCGGGTATATACGGATGTATGAAAATGGTTTATTTCCCAATAGAAGAAACGAGGTGAAATGATTTGAAGCGATTTATTCTATTCACAATGATTCTTTTCTTGATTTTTACAGTAGGATGTAATAAATCGACAGAAAAAGAAGAAACTAACCCACCTGTTCAAGAAAATGAATCCATATCTACCGTGCAACAATTAGATTTATCTTATGAAGAAGGAAAATTATCCGAAAAAGATTATCACAGCAATAAGGTTAGTTTATTAGTTGATTCCAACTTATTAGACGATTCTTTTTCATATCAAACAAATGCATCGGAAAATATAGACCTTGCTTATGATATTCAGTGGATGATTTATCATTATGATGAGTTGACTCCTCAGCAGAAGCAATTATTAGCTGAATTGATTGAAAAAGGAAATGTTGTAGATAAATCCAGCTATAGAATTCCTTTTGTGAAAGTCGCATATGCAATGGGAGAAGATAATTCTTATCCAAAAGAAATCGCAAAAAACGTATACATAACTGGACCGCTTGGTGTTGTAGATGATGTGGTAGCTGAATATGTAGAAAACCTTTATCTGGACAACTTCAATATTTATCTAGGGTACTTGGGGATAGAATCCCTCGATATGCCGATAGTTATTTCCTTATATCCGATGGTTCCCGGTGTAGACAGCACTTCTTTTTATGCTACAGAAGAATTGATCCTAGATGGCGGGGAGCCGATATTTTACATTCATTTAAATTCAACAGCTTCAGATGATACATTGAAGGGTAGTTTTTTACATGAATATTTTCATGCTCATCAATTTCAAATGGGGTATACAAGAGCAACGAATGAAGAAGAATTCCTTATGGAATCAACAGCTATTTTTGCTGTTGCATATGCAGATGAAAATATAGATTATTTCCATAGATTTGATGAAGCGATTTTTAATAATCCAATAATTGATGTAGATACTATGAATCAAATGGAAATCAAATCATGGTATCAACTATATTACATGACTTATTATGATTTGAATAATCACGATTTTATGAAAGATTTACTTAAATTCACTTGGTTTCCAAAAACTCTTTATGAAAAATTATTGAATGCAGCTGGATCAGAGGATAAACTTCATAATATATTTGCTGAATTCGGTGATAAATTATTTAAAGAAACACCTCTTATAAGCAATATACCTTACGATGGTTATACATTCGATGAATCAATCGTTGAGGATATAAGTTCTTTGGAACTGGAAAATGACAATCATGAAGTGGTGAATAAAATAGAACTAGTTGAAATGGGATATTATCCCAAGAGAGTATTGCTCGAAGATGCTGAAAAAGCTTATGTTGAAATAATAAGCAATATCGGGGAAATCGGCAAGAAAACCAAAACGGGTCTTATCATCTACTATGAAAAAGACGGTGCTTGGGAAAAACTTTTAGATGGAAAATTTGAAAGTTTGATAGCCATGCTTAATTTGAAGAAAAATCCAACGGAATACTTGATGTTCATTCCATTTAATTATGATTCAGAAGAACCTCAAGATCACGAATATTCATTTAATGTTCAAAGAAGAATAGAAGGAGAAGGATTCATTGATATTCATTACAGCGAGGAGAGCAATCCTTATCTATTAACAAGAGAATATGAAAAAGAATACAATATCACTATTGTCGAAAACATCGAATTATTAGAGCAATCTGGTGAAGGTGAAATTGCAGATTATATGAAGTTGATTACTGGAGATTCATATTATGTAAAGGATTTTCAAGCGCTCTTCATAGGCGATGTAACGGATGGTAATCAGGAAGAAGATTTTACAACTACTGCTTATTTAGGAGAATATACTTATAAAGACGGGGATGCATCTTTTGAAAACACTCTTTTAAATTTCCCAATGCCCGATATAAATAATGCTCTTTCGGGATTAGAGGGAATATTTGAAGGATTTGAAGATTTGCCAGGTGTTGATATGGATGAATTGCCTGAACTTCCAAATTTGGATGAAATGATTGCTGATGAATTCGGCGGGGATCTAGCAATGGATTCTTTACTGCCACCTATAGATAGCCTATATAGGTTTAAAGACGACATGATAAGCAATCGATTTAATTTTTATCCGGCGATTCCGCCTAAAATGGTGTCAGATGATTGGATTGAAGCAACTAAGACACATTCTTATATAGATAGTGATGGTAAAAGGAAAACTGATATATCTATTGAAAGCACTCAAATTATCGGCGAAGTTTTTCCTCTTTGGTTTGTAAATCCTTTTTTTGATCCTGTAGCTGCTCAAAATGCTATGACTGGTATACCGATGGATCCAAATGAATTTGTGGAAAATTATAGCGATACTGGTGAAATACTTGAACAGATCGCTGCCATCAACGGCCAATTTGATAAAAGCAATTTAGCGTTGGCGATTAACGCAGGACCTTTTGAATTCGATATGAGTGAAATCGAATCTGGAGCTACAGGAATTTTGGTTCAGGAATTGAAATATGCGAATAAAAAATTTACTGCATATATAAACGCTGAATATATTACAGAGGATGGTTCTATAATAAAAATAAATATTGATTTTGAATACAATTTTGATTAGAAGCTTAGGCTTCTTTTTTTTATAGATGTAAACAATCATAAATGGTATACTGAAACAGTATATTTTACTTGGCGACATCCGTATCTGCACTGTTCAAAGTGCAGACTTGATAATATTTTCTTCAAGGCTTTCCTTAGTTTAAAAAACGTATATTAATCGAAATAAATAAGATTTTCAGTAAATCGAATCATTTTCAAATAGCTAGTATCTAATAAATAAATTGAATTGAAATATAAATATCTAGAAGGGATTGATAAGATGGAGAAGTATTGCATACATTGTGGAGAACCAACTGTACCTGGAAATCGGTTTTGTTTGTCGTGTGGAGCCTCACTAGAAAATAATGAAGAAGAATTGAAGATAGAGCAAACGGTGGAAAAAGAAGTATCAAAACCTGAAAAGAAAGCAATGAAGAAAAGGAAAAAAAGCAAAAATTACATAAAAGCAATATTGATTACACTGGGGGTATTCGTAGTTGCGTTTATTGCGTTGGCGGTATTTTTAATAAATGCTTTGGATGCTGGTTTTACTGCTAGTGAATTCAAAGGTGAATATTCAGGAATTATGCATATTGAAGAAATTGAATATGGAATGGGAGAAAATCCTGATGAATTATTAGCTGTTGTCGATTCCTTTGAATTGCCGATAAAAGCTCGAATCATAGAAGATGAAACCTACGATGGTGTTTTTATTATTTTGAATCTAGAAACATTAGAAGAAGAATCTCGAATGAATTTCAGTGGAGAATATGATCAGATAATCGGAGATTTTGAGGATGAGAACGGGAATAAGGAGTTTATTCAAGCAATTGTCAATCAAGATACTGATCAAATAACTATAACGGGATACTATGAATATAACAGCTTCGATGATAGCGTGAAGATTGTTTCCAAGTTTGAAATGACTGAGCAATCTGAATTGATGAAAGAAGATTTAACCGAATTATATGAAGGATTCAATGCAGCTATAAATGAATACTTCAATGGTTTGATAGAAGATAATACAGATGCTGAGGAAGAGTTCTCCAATATAGAAAGTGAAGAAATATATGGCTACTACCCAGTAAGTGTAGACGGGGAAGAGGACTGCTATATCATTTTCAGCAAAGGACAAGCGCCAGAGAATGTGAATCTACCGAAAGTATCATTTGATTTAGAAGGGTGGGCTTTTGTTTCGATAAAGGGAGAACCGCTCATTATTCAATATACAGATGAAAAAAATATTTATTCAATAAATAGATATATAAAAACAGATACAGGGGAATACTATATAGATGGTGATAGAAACATTGTAAAGTATGTTCATGAAAAGATGAAAATTGATGATGATGGTTTCTATCGTCCAACGTATAGAATAGATGTGCAATCAGAATTGCCTGCAAATATATATGAAGATGACTATCTTATTATTTTAACTGGCAAAATAGAAGATGGAAGGCTGATAGGAGATATGACAGTGAATGATTTGCATACTGAAGAATCATTTACTATAGAGTTTGAAAGTAAATAGGGGGGAATATGAAAAAGCAAATAATTGTAGGAATGATTATAAGTATAGTACTTTTTAATGTTTTCCCAGTGTGGGCCGGCGGTACAAAATTAGATGAAGCGATAAAGCATTCTAATGAATATATAGCTGAGAAGGTCAATCAAGAAGATAAGGTTAAACTTCATACATTTGAAATACAAGATAAGTCGATTGATGCTACAGATAATGGTGTTGTAGTACGTATAAAAGTTCATGTAAATCATGATGAGTGGTACGGCAGTTATTCGGGTTCTTTAAATACACTTCATTTTTCTGTTTTTTTAAATGGCGATGAAGGAAATATTTATGCAAATATGATTGAAGAAACAGAAAATTTTATTCATGATGAAAATGGAAATTATAAAGGGACTATAGATAGAGTATACCTTGTGGAACACTATATTGAAGGATATGAACCGTTCGACAACGAATATACACTTGCCATGAGTTGGCATACTCAGTTTAACGATTGGCGTTATTTTGAACAGCTGATGCCTGTAACAATCAGTTATTCAGGTGGTGCACCAGAAGAAAATGAAAAAACAAATGATGTAGAAAACGTTGATAAATCTATAAATGACGAATTTCAGGCTAAAGAAGATGATGATGAAAGAACTACGAACTTTCTTGGATTGACAGCTGGTATTATAGCTGGAGCAGCTGGTGCCGCTTTAGTGTTCGGCAGGTTGAGAAAAGTGAGACAATTGCGTTATCAAAATAAGCAAAGAAAAAAAGCA
>DAOURC010000106.1 GCA_030625285.1 Eubacteriales bacterium | reverse complement strand
ATAGCTTTTCACACTATGGCGCATATTATTGGAAATGTTGCAGGAGATATATCTATGTTTATCATTGGCAATGTGATAATTATTGTTCTAGAAGGGTTGATTGTCTTTATTCAAGGACTTAGACTTGTTTATTATGAGATGTTCAGTAAATATTATGAGGGAGAAGGAATTCTCTTTGAACCAGATCAAATTATAGGAGGAAATTAAAATGAAATTTATTTTGGTATTGAGTTTAATGGTCGTAATAGGAACCGTTGTGACGGGGATATATTTAATGAAAAATGAAGCTGTTATAAATAAGAGAAAATTGAAGGGGATATTAAGAATGAACATTATTGCTTATGTACCCTTATTGATAGGTGCGATTATATTTTTAGTTCCTAATGTTTCTTATGCGCTTGAGGAAGGAACCTCAGCTACAGGTCTTGGCTTTATAGCTGCAGCGCTTTCTACAGGCATGGCAACAATAGGCGCTGGATATGCTGTAGGAGCTGTTGGATCTTCAGCGCTTGGTGCGGTATCGGAGGATCAAAAAATTCTGGGGAAAACATTGATCTTTGTCGGTCTGGCTGAGGGAATTGCAATCTATGGACTTATTATTTCAATTTTGATATTAGGAAGGTTATAGAAAGTGAAATCATTTTGTCTTTGCAAAAAATATGAAACCTTGATTAGTCTAAGGTTGGCCGGTATATCCGGAAAAGAAATAAGGTCCAAAGATGAATTAATAAGTGAGCTTGATAGATTGATCAAGAATCCGATATATGGATTGATAATTATTTCTGAAGATATATTCAACCTTGCGAGGGAAGAAATTATGGAAATCAAATTAAAAAATAAAGATAATTTGATTATACAGATTCCCGAACCGAGCGGATTCAAGGAAAAGGATTATATTATCAGATATATTAGAGAATCTATTGGAATAAAGTTATAAATGGTGGTGAGTAAATGATAACTCTTGATAATAAAATGGAATTGTTTTCAAAAGTAGTTTTAGAGAAAATAAAAAAAGAATATAATCTAACGATGAAAGAAATAGATGAAAGACATTTAATAGTCAGGCGAGAAAAAATGCAGGATTCAGAAAAAGAAAGTCAAATATATGTAAGGGATATGCAGAACAGGGCGATAGAAGAAAGAAAGAAAATCGTTTCTAAGGCGAAAGGCCAGGCGAGGAAGAATATTTTAATTAAGAGAGAAGAATTATTTATAAAGTTGAATGGATTAATAGTAGGTGAGATTAAATCATTATGTAAAAGCAAAGAGTATGAACCTCTACTCGATAAAAAGATTAATGAAATTTTACCTGACATCATTCTTTTAGACGGTGAATTGATTATTTTATGCAGAGAGAATGATTCTATGATGATAAAAGAAACCTTAAAGAAAAACGGTATTGAAAATCCTTTGAAAATCGTTAATGATGAGAATATTTTGGGAGGATTTACTATCATCCATCGTTTAAAAGGTATAAAGATCAATTTGTCTTTAAATTCAATTATTGATGAAAACAAAGTATATATTGGATCTTTGATATATGAACTACTTGAAGAAGCAGGTGATAAAAGTGAATAAAACATCTGGAATTATTTCTTATATCAATGGTCCTGTAGTCAAAGGCGAAAAAATGGCTTCTTATACAATGAGAGAAATGGTACTTGTCGGTGAGAAAAAACTTATTGGTGAAGTTGTATCCATTGAGAATGGTATAGGGACTGTTCAAGTATATGAAGAAACAGAAGGGCTGTCTTTAGGTGGAGAAATTGAATCCACGGGGAAACCTTTATCGCTGAAATTAGGACCGGGCTTGCTGGGGAATATATTTGACGGTATTCAAAGACCTCTTATGAAAATCGAGGAAATCAATGAGAATTTTATACCTGAAGGCGTCGGGCTGATTTCGCTGGATTTAGAGAAAAAATGGGATGCAAAAATAACGATCGAAGTTGGAGATGAGCTAAAACCTGGAGATATTTACGCTCTTGTTCAGGAAACCAAATTAATTGAACATAGATTGATGGTGCCGATTGGAGTGCGAGGAAAAGTTGTTAAAAAAGTTAAAGATGGTTCATATAATATTGAAAAAGCGATAATAGAACTAGAGGATGAATCAGGGAAAAAGTTTGAATTGAAAATGTGTTCTGAGTGGCCGGTTAGAGTGCCTAGAAAGATTAAAGAAAGAATGAAAATATCTAAACCGTTAATTACAGGCCAAAGGGTTCTAGATATATTTTTTCCAATCGCGAAAGGTGGTACAGCGGCGATTCCGGGAGGTTTTGGAACAGGTAAAACAATGACCCAACATCAACTGGCAAAATGGTCTGATGCAGATATCATAGTGTATATAGGTTGCGGAGAGCGCGGCAATGAAATGACGGATGTTCTAGAGGAGTTTCCGAAGCTGATAGATCCTAAGAGTAATAGACCGCTTATGGAAAGAACAATACTTATAGCCAACACTTCAAATATGCCTGTGGCTGCCAGGGAAGCCAGTATTTATACTGGTGTTACACTTGCGGAGTATTATAGGGATATGGGTTATCATGTGGCGATAATGGCTGATTCCACTTCGAGGTGGGCGGAGGCGCTAAGGGAGATTTCAGGGCGATTAGAAGAGATGCCTGCAGAAGAAGGGTATCCGGCGTATTTGCCTTCTAGATTAGCGGAGTTTTATGAAAGAGCGGGTTATGTTAGAAATCTTAATGGATCTGAGGGAAGCGTTACAATTATTGGTGCAGTTTCACCTGCCGGTGGAGATTTTTCTGAACCGGTAACTGAAAACACCAAGAGATTTGTCAATGCATTTTTAGCTCTTGATAAAAGACTTGCCTATGCAAGGCATTATCCTTCGATCAACTGGCTGAACAGTTATAGTGGATATGTCAAGATACTAGAGGATTGGTATGCGGAAAACGTTAGTCTGCATGTCATGGATCTGCGTAATGAAATAATGCATCTCCTTCATGAAGAAGCTAAATTGACAGATATTGTACAGCTCGTAGGAGAAGATGTTCTACCAGATAGCCAAAGACTTATTCTTGAGATAGCCAAGATTATAAAAGTAGGATTCTTGCAACAGAATGCCTTTCATAAAGAGGATACTTACGTTCCGATTATGAAGCAGTTTTTGATGCTTTCTCTAATAAAATATCTATATGACAAGGCGGATTTTGGAATAAAAAAAGGAATACCTATTTCAAAAGTCAAGAATGCAGAATTGTTTGATAAGGTAGTAAAAGTAAAATATACAGTTCCTAATGACGAACTGAGACTGATCAATAATATCACTAATGAAATAGACGAGTTCTATGAGGAACTTTATAGAAAATATGAGCAGGTGGAAGCATGATTAAAGAGTATTTGAATATTGAAAAAATCGAAGGACCCTTAATCTTTTTAAAAGGGATTGAAGAGGCTGAATATGGAGAAATAATTGAAATTAATCTTGATAATAAGGAAATCCGATTAGGTAAGATAATAAAAATTGAAAAAGATTTAGTAGTTGCCCAAGTTTTTGAGGGGACAAGTGGAATGTCTACAAAAAATTTATCGGTGAAGTTTACAGGAAATCCATTTGAAATCAGGATTAATAAAGATATTTTGGGAAGAATATATAGCGGTGTCGGGAAGCCTATCGACGGAGGCGGAGAATTATACTCTGGAAAAAAATATAGCATCAACGGTCGACCTATCAATCCTGTTTCAAGGAAATATCCAAAGGATTATATTCAAACAGGAGTTTCTTCGATTGATTTATTGACTACTCTTATCAGGGGTCAAAAGTTGCCTATATTTTCTGGGAATGGAATGCCTCATAATGAATTAGCGGCACAAATTGTATCACAGGCGAAAATATCAAAATCATCCAATGAAAAATTCGCAGTAGTTTTTACTGCGATTGGAGTCACGAAGGACGATGCTGCGTATTTCAAGGATTATTTTGAGGAAACCGGTGCCATTGATAATGTAGTTATGTTTGTAAATTACGCGGACGATCCCATAGTCGAGAGATTTAGTGCACCGAGATGTGCGTTGACTGCAGCTGAATATTTAGCTTTTGAAGAAAATATGCATATTCTAGTCGTAATGACGGATATAACGAGTTATTGCGAGGCTTTGAGGGAGATATCATCAGCGAGGGAAGAGGTTCCGAGTCGAAAAGGTTATCCTGGGTATCT
>DAOURC010000060.1 GCA_030625285.1 Eubacteriales bacterium | reverse complement strand
ATATCTCTGTGAAAAGTACTTCGTTTGATTCGATTTCCTCTATCAAAATATTTCGGTATAATACCGAATTTGTTGTGAATTATAACATCCCCAAAAGAATCCATTTTGTTGAATTTCTTGCCGGTGCCGGCAAGTATTACAACCGGGAACTCGAGTCCCTTGCTTTTATGAATACTCATCAATCTTACGACATCCGATTGATCGCTGATTATCTTGGCGCTGCTGAACTTTGCTTCTTTCTCTTTTAAGTAATTCATATAATGATTGAAATCTGATAATCCCACAATGTCTTTTATTTGAAATTCACTGGCAATATCCATCAATTTTCTGATATTTGCACTTCTTCTATCGCCCTTTGCAAGCGCTACAAAAAATTCTTGAAAGTTGTACTGAGTAAATATCGTCCATATCAAATTGTCGATTGTCAAAAATCTGCTGAATTCCCTTAATCTATTCACATCAAGCAAGAATCTATCTATTTTTTCCTTTATTTTATCCTCTAATGGATAATTGAAAAGACATTCATGATAATAATCATTTTTGCATTCCTTCCTGATCTGATAAAGCTCTTCATCAGAAAAATTATATATAGGACTTCTCAACAAGCTAAGCATAGGAATATCTTGCCTTGGATTATCGACTACATTTAAATAATTTATAATTAAATCGACCTCTAGCGTGTCAATATACTCATCTGTACTCTCTACGAAGAGCGGGAGATTCAATTTTTCAAATATCCTTGAAAATTCTTCAATATAACTTGATGGAGATCTCATTAGAATTACAATATCCTTGTAATTGAAATCACCTTCGCTCACCAGATTTTTTATTCTCTTTCCTATCTCGTAAATTTCCAATGCCTCTTTAGACAATTTCCCCGCAGTATAGTTAACTAAATCGATCTCTACAGGCGGATCAACAGCTTCGAAATCATTTTTTCCAAAATACAACTTGGTTTGGTCATCATAATCCATCCCGCCAAATTTTTCACTCATAAAGCCTTCAAATATATAATTGATAAAGGTTAATATATTTCCCCTGCTCCTAAAATTCATATTAAGATCTATCTTGTGATTAATTGGATTTTCCTTTGTGGAGAAAGCTTTATATTTATTCAAGAAAATACTCGGCTCGGCTAATCTAAACTTATAAATGCTTTGTTTTAAGTCCCCTACCATAAATAAATTGTTTTTCCCTTTGATTCTTTGAATAATCGCTTCTTGAATATAATTTGAATCTTGATATTCATCGACAAATATATAGGCAAATTGTTCTTGATAGGTTTTTCCTACATCTGGATCGTTAAGAATTTTCAGAGCAAAATGTTCTAAATCGCTAAACTCCAAGATATTGTTTTCCTTTTTATGTTCAAGTAATTTCACATCGAACTCTTTTATCATTTCAATAAGCTTTTCCACTCGGCTTAGTTGAAGCAAAAACTCATCCTTATGCTGACTTAGATCTCTTTCAACAAAGTAGGTATTATAAATAGCATTGATGATCCCCTTATAGAAATCTCTGATTTTTTTTATCTTTTCCTTAGTTTCTTTGTCGATGGATTTATCTGCAGGTAATCTACCAAAACTGATTTGAAATTTACTGATATCTTCATCCAATGCGATGTGATTTTCCTTAATGTTTTTTATCTCGTTCGAAAAGAATTCTCTATACTTATCACTCTCTGTTTCATTTTCAACAATGTCCCATAATTTTTCTGAGGCTCTCATGCATTTTTCCATTTCACCCATCATATATTCTTGTAAATATCCATTCCAAAATTTCTCGTTGGAATATTTTGCTGACACATCATCGATCCATTCATCGACATTCGGATACGCCTGCATTTTTCTGTGAATTGAAAATATTAAATCTCTTAGTTTTCTATCTCCTCTTTGATCAGAATATACCTCAACTAGGTCCTCAAACTCTTTGTCTTCATCAGCGTAATGGATTTCAAATACTTCATCTAGGATTGTCTCTTTTATGGTATTGAAGTCATTATCCTCTCCTATGCGATAATCCGGATCTAAGCCCAGCATAAAGAAATGGCTCTTCACTACATCGTTACAAAATGAATGGATAGTTGTAATACTAGCTTGATTGATTTTTATGAGTTGTCTTCTATAGAATTCTTCATACCCTTTCTTCTTTAATCGACTGATTATTTTTTTATAAACCCTTTCTTTCATTTCATTCGCAGCCATACGGCTAAATGTGAATACAAGAAGCTGATTGATATCGATTTTTTCATGTTCCAACAATTCAACAATTCTCTCTGTTAGAACAGCAGTTTTTCCCGATCCAGCCGCTGCTGAAACTAAGATATTTGCATCTTTTTTATATATTGCGTCCCCTTGCTGGTCTGTCCATTTAGTCACCCGTATCACTTCCTATCTCTTCCATCACTTCGCTGTTTCTTTTATATTCAATGTATCTATAATCGTTATTTATAAAATCCATGTCAAATTTGCAAATGCTCTTATACTTGCAATAATCACAAGCTTTAAAAGTTTTTTCCTTGATCGGACTTATTGCGATTTCTCCGTTTATGATTTTATTACTTATATTTTTGATGTTTTCCTTTGTTATATCTAGAAGTTTATCAAAGCCCTCTTCACTGAGTACATTACTATCAGAATAGAATTCTCCATTTTGCTTTAATCGGACTGGAATAAAATTCGAAGAATTGTTTTCTTTTAACGAATTATCCATTTCCGATAATACGTCTTTATCTTTCAATAAAAGCCCCGTCATTTTAAATTTTTTACCGTGGAGTTTTTCTAAATCCTCAGGTGATTTCTCAATATATTCATCATAATCGTTATGTATTCTATAATAAAGAACCGCACTCGGTAATACCCTGTCCGTACCAAGCGCCTCTTTATTAGTCAAACTAGCCAAAAGATAAATTGCAAGCTGATAATCTATTCCTTTGATAATTTTATCTAGAATCAAATCTTTTTTACCGGTTTTATAGTCGATTATATTGCAATAGGTTTGATTTTTTTCGTTTTCATATAAATCTATTCTATCTATTTTCCCTTCAATAGCTACGAATCTATCTTCTCCCAATTTGATTTCTACGGGAGAAAAAGCTGCTATGTTGGTTCTGTGAGTGAACTCCAATTCTGTATATTTCGGTAAAAAGCTGCTGTTCTCAAAGTATTTTATTATATTGTCTAGGGTGATTTCTACAGTTTCTTTAACTTTCTTAACTAAATATCGGTCTCCATACCGTTTTTTGAATACAAAATATTTAGGCTGATTTATTATCTTTTCTATATACACTTCGATATCGCTTATTTCTTTTCCGCTTATTATATCGTCAACCACCAATTGTAAAACCTCATGATACACATTCCCAATGTCAGGCAAGCTCACTTTAAATTCCTTTCTCTCCCTTGCTTTTAAATCATATTGGGCAAAATAAGAATAAGGACATTTTGAATACCTTTCCAATTTGGTTATCGATGTAAATAATTTTTGATGATTATCGTATTTACTTATAGATTCAACTTGATTTGAATAAAATACTCTCTCCATTATTTCATCGAACAGCTTTTTATCATCATGGTAAACTTTTGCAACGATGTTTTTCCAAGTGTCATTTAAAATATGACCTTCCCTGACTGCTCTTAACTGCCTCATAAGATTGATTTTGAAATACTCTTTATCAAGCATGATGTGGTTTGTCAAAACATCTTCATTCATTAAATCATCTAAATCAATGAGGTTCTGAGAAACATCCCTAGTTCTTGTAATGAAATATGATGGTTTGATCCCTTTTCCGTCCTTATCGGATGAAGAAAGGGTGAAATATAATAAATCTTCTGTTTTAGAAATCAGTTTGAAAAAGTCCAATTTTTCCTTGGCGCGATAAAAATCGATATTATTATGCATATCAAAACCGTAATTCAACATAACCTCTTTGTCAGCTTCTGATAGAATAGAAGATTCACTTAAATCTCTAGGCAAATTTCCTTCGTTCATCCCCAATACAAAATTTATTTTTTTATCGAGACTTACACTGCGTCCGAGTACTCCTACTTCAATTCCATCTCTGATAGATGGAATTATCCCTACTTTTTCACTTTCAAAAGAAAACTTCAGATATTCTATATAGTCTTTCAAAGTGATTTTCTCATCGCTGGTAGCCTCGCTCATCTGATCTATGATTTCTAGAAATCTATTCCATACTTGAGCCATAATCAAGACATCATCGTGGCGTGAAAAAGATTTAAGTGTTTCTATTTCACTATCTACAATCTCCTTGATTTTTAAAGTATTCAGCAGTTCTATGATTTTTTCAGTGAATTGTCTAACACTTTGATTTTTTTTGAATTTCTTGTTATTGACGATCAACGGCTCTACATATTTCAACCTGCTTGATTCTGCAAACTCATCTTCAAAAGGCTTAGTCCATTCTTTATGATTGATTCCTTTTTCTATTGCGTAGTTTTCCAATATGTCGATGCTCTTCATTTCATCATTGGGAACTATATATTTAAGATACTTAAGCAAAAAACCAGTTTCATAATTTGCATTATAAAACTTAAGTAGCATAATTATCGCTCTGATAATATTGGTGTCCTTTATCGATTTTTTTTCATCCATGATGTATGGTATCTTATATTTATCCAATTCTCTATTTAATATGGTGCCGTAGGCCACGTCATTAGCCAATAGGACTCCAATATCCGATGGTTTTATACCTTTAGTTCTAATCAACGAGTTGATTTCTCCCACAACAAAACCGACCTCGGAATAAATATTGCGCCCAGTAAAAACCCTTATCGGGAATTCCATTTTTATCTCTTCGTATTGATTGATTATTATGCCGAACCGCTGCAACTCGGTAATATTCGACTTGATTGAATTTACGTCAACTTCGTCAAAATAATTATAAACACTATCAAATGTCTTCTTTGTAAAAGAATACACTTCATCTTCATATTTTTCATCATAATCTATTGCAATTGTCACTTGATTATTGTTTTCTTCCAACGCTTTTATTATTTCTAATTCTTGACGCGAAAACCCAGTGAATTTCAATATATATATCTCTGAATTTTGCAGCGAAGAAATAAGGTCGATATTGTCTATAAATAATCTATCTTTAATGGTCTCGTCGATATATCCCTCTTCAATGATAGATTCATAATGATAGTAAATTATGAGAATATCCTCGATCTTCTTCTTTAGCAGAGAATCTCCTGTCAACTGATCTTTAAAAGATTCTAAATCATGTGCACTTATTTTTTCATTTCTCAGCCCCTTGATGACTTCCTCGATTTCATTTACAAGACCTAGCTTATTAAAACTCTTATAATATACTTTTAGCTCATCTAATTTTTCATTGATGATTCGCTTTACCAAGAGCTTTCTCCCTAGCGAAGTCAACGGTATTTGATCGTCTATAATCATTTCTTTAGCTACTTTATTTACGAGTCTTGAAAAACTGACAACTTCCAATCCCATCATGCCTTTCAAATTTAAGGCTTTGAGTAATT
>DAOURC010000091.1 GCA_030625285.1 Eubacteriales bacterium | reverse complement strand
AACATGAAAAGAATAATTACATTGATGGGGAAATAAGCATCTTTTTCTAGTGAAAATTTATATACAAAACGAATAATTGTATTTAAATTTTTGCAGCAAAAGACTTACTTTAAAATAAGGCTCTTTTTCAGTGGCCTCATTTATTCGTGGGGAGTGTCAAAGCTAGAAAGATGATGTCTGCAGTATAATGAGTATCGCTCGGGAGAATATATTCATAATCATAGTGCTTGTTGTTTACAATAAAACCATCTTTTGAGTAGCGGGCTTCTCTTTTTTCGTCGCATAGTACAACTGGTGCAACGCCGCCTTCTTTAAGCTGAGCAGCAAAAGAAGCTCCTATGGCACCCATTCCCAGAAACATAACTTTTTCCATATCGTTATTCCCCCTCTGTAAATTCTAAGTGTATATATAAATTCTATGGGATTAAACGAGAGATAGCAAGGAATAACTTTTGAAATAAAAATCCCACTGATGCTTTTTCAGTGGGAGAAATTTTATTATGAACAATAGCTTGTTTTTAAATCATAAAGGTGATAATCGACTGGTAATGAATCTACAACAATTTTTGCAAACATTGAAGTAACGGTTTTAAAATTAAGTGGGATACAGTCTGAGTCATCACAAAGCTCGATGATAAGATTATTGATTTTTATTTTATTGAAGCTGAAATCATTTGGTGTAATCTTTCCTAAAGTGTTCTTATATTCTCCAGTAATAATTCCGGGTAATACTGTACCGTTCTCTAATAATAAATAACCTTTCATTGTTTTTCCTCCTTTTATATAGGTGTAGAAATTATCTTTTGTGTATTTTTATACAGTTTAATGCAACGTTATGCATTTGTCAATGATTTATATTATTTAATATCAAAAATATTTAATTTTGTAAACAATCAACAAAGAGATTTGGTTTTAATCAAAATTATATGGGTATATATGACCCACGAAGTAATTCTTCCCGATAGAATCAGTAGTTGATAGTTAGTTTAATGATTAGGTACCGAGTTGTATGCAAATTTTTAAATTAGTATTTGTAAGAAAACATGTTTTATAATGAGTTGAGTTACAAACTACCTGATTCTATCGATATAAAGCACACCTGTTCGCGGTGTGCTTTTATACTGTTATATAATTAGAAAATTTTTTTAAAAAAATAGTTAACATTAAATTACAAATAGGTGTAAAATATAATATAGATTAAAGAGGTGTTAGAATGAAAAAAACATATAATATTGGCTTGGATGTGGGATCGACAACTATCAAGGTTGTTATATTAGAAGAATGTGAGATTATTTATAAATCTTATATTAGACATTATTCTGATGTTAAAAACACAGTTATCGATACTTTTAAAAATATCCATCCAATTATCAAAGATAGTGAAATAAGGATTAATATTGCGGGGTCTGGTGGATTTGAGATTGCAAATGTGCTGGGAGTTGAGTTCGTTCAAGAAGTGATTGCGAGTGCAGAAGCTGTAGAAAAAATCATTCCAGATACTGATGTGGCTATAGAGCTTGGGGGGGAAGATGCGAAGATAACTTATTTTGGCGAATCTGTCGAGCAAAGGATGAACGGGACATGCGCTGGAGGAACTGGTGCATTTATCGATCAAATGGCCAGTTTGTTAAAAACGGATGCGACTGGACTTAATGAGATGGCAAAGGGATATAAGCAAATTTATCCTATTGCATCGAGATGTGGTGTTTTTGCAAAAACAGATATACAACCTTTAATGAACGAAGGAGCCGCGAAAGAAGATATTGCTGTATCTGTCTTGCAATCAATTGTAAATCAAACGATTGGAGGACTTGCGCAAGGAAGACCGATAAGGGGAACGATTGCATTTTTAGGTGGGCCTTTAACCTTCCTGTCTGAATTGAGAGAGCGTTTCATAGAAACACTCGATTTAGATGATGAACATATTCGCTTTCCGGAAAATTCTGAGTATTTCGTCGCTATTGGAACAGCATATAAGGCAAGTGAAACTAAATTATTCAAGGTTAGTGAGATATATAAAAAAGTAAGAAATATCAATAAAATTGTGAATGAGGGCACAGATATTATGGAGCCTCTATTTGCCGACGAGCATGAGTATAAAGAATTTTTAGAAAGACATGAAAAACATAAGGTAAAGAGAAATGATTTAGAGCATTATCAGGGGAAAGCATTTTTAGGCATAGATTCGGGTTCAACTACTACAAAACTTGTACTGATAGATGAAAAAGGTCAACTGTTGTTTTCATATTATGGAAGCAATCTTGGGAGACCGCTTCACTCTGCCATCAATGTGATAAAAGACATACATAGCAAAATCGATGGGAAAATTGAAATTGTGAATTCTACTGTCACTGGATACGGTGAACAATTACTAAGAGCTGCTTTAAAAATAGATATCGGAGAGATTGAAACCATTGCGCATTATAAGGCGGCAGAATTTTTTATGCCGGGAGTTGAATTTGTTCTCGATATTGGCGGACAAGATATGAAGAGTTTGCTTATCAATAATGGAGCGATTCATTCTATTATGCTTAATGAAGCTTGTTCATCAGGATGCGGTTCATTTATTGAAACTTTTGCCGAATCTTTAGAACTAGATATCTTTCAATTTACCAGTAAAGCTGTAAAATCAAAAAAACCAGTAGATTTAGGTACTAGATGTACAGTATTTATGAATTCCAAGGTTAAGCAAGCTCAAAAAGAAGGGGCTGAAGTTGAGGATATTGCTGCAGGTATTTCCATGTCGGTAATTAAAAATGCTCTTTATAAGGTTATAAGGATGAAAAACGCCGATGAATTAGGAGATAAGATAGTTGTACAAGGAGGAACTTTTTATAATGATGCTGTTTTAAGGTCGTTTGAAAAACTTGTAGGCAAAGAAGTTATACGTCCAGATATCGCAGGAATTATGGGTGCTTTTGGAGCGGCGTTAATAGCTAAAGAGAGATATGTAGAGGGATATAAATCTACTATGCTGGATTCGGAAAGCATAGAAAGATTTAAAGTAAAGCAAGAATTCAAACGTTGCGGACTCTGTGCAAATAATTGTCCGTTAACTGTAAATAAATTTTCTGACGGCAGAGAATATATCACTGGAAATCGCTGTGAGCGTGGAGCTGGAATTACAGAAAAAATTAAAGGATTGCCTAATTTATATAAATATAAATATAAAAGGATTTTCGATTACAAAGCTCTTGATAAAGATGAGGCATATAGAGGAGAAATAGGAATACCTAGAGTCTTGAATATATATGAAGACTACCCATTTTGGCATACATTATTTTCAAATTTAGGATATCGAGTTGTTTTATCTGGAAGATCATCAAAAAAGACGTTTGAAATGGGGATGGAGAGCATTCCTTCGGAATCGGTTTGTTATCCGGCAAAACTCGTTCATGGTCATATTCAGTATTTAATTAAATCTGGAATAAATAAAATATTTTACCCTGCAGTTGTTTATAATTTCAAGGAAGATAAAAATGCCAGCAATCACTTCAATTGCCCTATAGTGACTTCGTATTCTGAAACCATCAAGGCAAATGTAGAGGAATTGAAATCTGAATCAATTATTTATTATAATCCGTTTTTACCTCTTAATGATAAGAAGCGATTTATTCAAAGGTTTTATGAAGAAATGAAAGAAGAGGGTTTAAGCAAAAGAGAAGTAAAAGAGGCTGCGAATAAAGCATATGAGGAATTGTTCAAGTATAAAAACGATGTTAAGAATGAAGGTGAAAGAGCGCTTGAATATATTAAAGAAAATGATTTAAAAGGTATTGTTTTAGCTGGAAGACCTTATCATATAGATCCTGAGATTAATCATGGAGTACCGGAGCTCATAGAATCTTTAGGCTTTGCTGTGATTTCTGAGGATGCTATAAGTCACCTAGCGGCAGTGGAAAGACCTTTAAGAGTTGTAGATCAATGGGTTTATCATTCGAGGCTTTATGCGGCGGCTACCTACACTTCACGGCAAAAAGAACTTGAAATTGTACAACTGAATTCTTTTGGTTGTGGTTTAGACGCAGTAACTATAGATCAGGTTAAAGAAATCATGGAAAGATATAATAGACTTCATACTGTTCTTAAAATCGATGAAATCAACAACCTGGGTGCTGCAAGGATCAGACTGCGTTCCTTGGTAGCTTCCATCAATGAAAGAGAAAAAAATGGAATCAAAGTATATAGAAAATCATATCCGGATAAGAGAGTGGTTTTTACAAAAGAGATGAAAAGAAAACATACAATTATTGCGCCGCAGATGGCTCCGATTCATTTTGAGTTATTAGAGAAAGCTTTTCAAAGGGAAGGATATAATCTAGAAATCTTGAAAAAAGTCGATAAAAAAGCTATAGATACCGGCCTTAAGTATGTTCATAATGATGTATGTTATCCAGCGATTATTACAGTAGGTCAAATAATGGCGGCGATTGAATCAGGCGAAT
>DAOURC010000049.1 GCA_030625285.1 Eubacteriales bacterium | reverse complement strand
AATACAATCATAAGTGAAACCGCCTTGGAAACAAATTTCTCTCCAAATTCCAACCATTTAAGATCAGTATGATAATACTTGTCAACCAAGGCAAAAGTGTTGATATCATCTTTTTTACTCTCTAATACTTGTTTGTATTCTGCTACGATTTTATTAAGTACATCATTATAGAAAGCGTGATTTTCTCTATGTGCAGGTTCGTGAATGTCTCCTATAAGAATTTTATATTTGTTTCTAATTATAAAAGAAATAACAATACTTGAAAGCAGTATCAGAACGATTAGAATAATTATACTATTTGCTACCATGTTTAGTTGATTAAATAATAATATCATTTATTTCCACCTCTTATTTATTTAGTATTTTTTCTGCTAACGGAGCTCTTAATCGATGAGGCGTATTAAATCCAGAACCTAGAAGAGGTCTTAAATAGAATTTAAAGTCATCAGTAACTCCATTTCCATCCTTATTTATAAATTTATCATCCATTAATTTTGTTTTCCCAGCGATTCTTTGAAGTGATTCAAGCCTGTAGTCAACTGAATAATATCCAATTCTTTCAATTACAATTGAACCATCAATGTTGTTCCAAAGAGCAAATTGTGCTGCTTTTTCACCAACTTCTCTAGCTTCCTGTTGATCCACATCTGAAACTACTCCTAAAAAAGATCTTTGAAGATAACCGAAAGTATCCGACCTAACTCTAGAAATACCTAATTTTTTCTTGATCATATCAGATAATAAATCACCTAAGGCTCCTGTTCCCGAGAGCTGAACATTGCCATGATGATCCTGTTCAAGTTCACCTGTTAGCCTTGCCAAAATCGGCACTCCCAATTCATCGCTTATCCCCTCTGAAACAGCAATAACACATCTTCCATATTTCTGATAAACAGCTTTTACATCAAATAAAAATTTTTCAATATTAAAAGCGCGTTCAGGAACATAAATCAAATGCGGACCATCATCTGGATATTTTTGTCCTAACGCAGAAGCGGCTGTTAAAAAGCCTGCATGACGCCCCATGACCACACCGATGTAAACTCCTCCCATCGCACGATTATCAAGATTGGCTCCAGAGAATGCTTGTGCAACAAACCTTGCCGCACTGCCGTATCCTGGTGTATGATCGTTGATTACTAAATCATTATCAATGGTCTTAGGAATGTGGATTGCTCTGAGTTCATAATTGGCCCTTTCCGCATTTTCACTTACAATACGTACAGTATCCGATGAATCATTGCCTCCGATATAGAAAAAATATCGTACTTCATGAGCCTGCATAACTTTGAACATTTCTTTACAATATGCTTCATCAGGCTTGATGCGAGTAGATAACAATGCTGACGATGGAGTTTTTGCTACTTTCTCAAGATTATTTGTAGTCTCTTTTGTCAAATCAACGAAATTTTCATTGATAATTCCCTCGACACCTTTCACAGCGCCATATACCTTTGTAATTTGACTAAATTTCCTAGCCTCTAAAGCAGCCCCTACTAAAGATTGATTAATTACTGCAGTTGGTCCTCCAGCTTGTGCGATTAATACTTTACCCACTAACTTCATTAATATCTCCTCCATTTACTTTAAAATGTCTAGTTTTTCTTTAGCATAATTTCTAATTCCGTATTTTTCTTCATGTTCTTTCAGTATTTCTAATACCATGTTATGATTATCCTTCATTTTGTCAATTTTTTCAATATCTATTCCTTGAGAAAATGGACAAGTTGAAATACATACTCCACAATCGGTTCCTAAACTCCTCCATATACGATAACACATTTCCTGATTGATTTTCCATCTTTTTACACCGTCTATCTCATCCATCATACCAGAAGGAACGGCTCTACCCGGACATGTTTTCGAACATTTATTGCAAATTTCACAAAATTCTTCAATTCCAAATTTGATTTCCTCATCTGGAATCAACTCTAAATCTGTCGTTACAACACCCAATCTAACTCTAGGACCGTATTTTTTTGTAATAAGTATCCCTAACCGTCCTATTTCACCCAGCCCTGCATCTTGAGCTACCAACGGAGCCACAACTAAATAATTTCCATCCATATGATTTCTAGCATCATAACCTATTTCCCTCAGGAAATAACTCAAAACCATCCCCGTAATCCCAGCTTTTAAATAGCCCCTTGTTGTTTCAATCGTCTGTTCCACTTGTGGAGCTCTATTGATAAACTCTTTATCCATTTCAATAGCAAAAGCAATAGCGTAGCGATGTTTTTTTATTATCTCGTCTCCATAATTCTCTTCAGTTCTTCCCCTATGAGAATAATAATGATAATCTTTCAACTCGGTGATTCCAACCAAATCTGCTCCAAAATGCTTAGCGATTTCTTTAATCCTTCTAGTTGCGGTTTCTGGATCGATTTCCTGTGGCTCTCTAATGACTTCACCTTCAGCAAATGGTCTTATATCTGCAATAAATCTAAATAAACTATCTGCAATTCTTGAATCTATCGGATCATAAGTTGCCGTTCCTTCTTCCGATAGGTTCGGCAAGCTTCTAAGTTCCTCGTCAAAGGTCAGTTTTTCAGGATTTCTCTTATAATAGTCTCTATACGCATCTGAATCCTTCGACCACGCCATTCTAGCAAACATCGTATCTCTTTCATCAATTTTTTCCATAATCATCTACCGTATTCTCTCTCAATGTATTTTGCAACGCTATTATCATAATTGTACCCAATTTGCACCTTTGATAATTGTTTTAACCCCAAAATACTGTTTTCTAACGCTACAGGCACATCTGCAGCTTCAAACATTCCCAAATCATTATTATTGTCTCCAAAAACATAAAGAATATCTGTATCTTTCAGAAATATTTCTTTGAATGTTTTTATCGCATGAGCCTTTGTACCAGAAGGGTCGGCGACATTGAGCCAGTACCACTCCTCCGAGTAAGTTCCTCTCATCATATGAACTTCCAACTCATCTCCGAAAGTTTCAATAAGTTTATCGTGAATTTCCTTTACAACGCTTTCTTTATCTATAACGTTAAAGCATATGATATCTTTATCCAAGGCTCTATCCATATTTTCAGTATTGATCAATCGTCCGTTATCATGACTTTTTCTATAATCGATATAATGCAAAGAACCCGCGTTCATATCTTTTGTATTAAAAGATAAATAATCACTGGTATTTTCATGAGTTGTAATTATCATCGATACATCGTATCTTTCAATGATATTATAAATTTTTTCATTATAACTTCTATTCATATGATTGACAAATAATTTTTCTCCAGAATGATAATCAGAAATATATGAACCATTAAACTCAATAATAGGCATGTTTAGCGGCAGGTCTTTGATGACTTCTCTAATGGAGTCAATACTTCTTGCACTCGCTACGGTAAATTTTACTCCCTTATCAATAAGAGAAGTCAAAATATTTCTACTCTCGTCACTAAGTTGTCCGTCATCATTTAATAATGTCCCATCCAAATCTGTAATAAACACTTTTTCCATATCTAAATCTCCCGTTTTTATTCATTATAACAAAGATTATGTTTGAGTTGCAATTGACATAGCAATTTAATTAATGATACACTCCATATGTACGAAAAATTTGGAGGTCTTTATGTGGTCTATTGCTGTAACTGTAACACTCGGAATTGTACTTGGTATTTTTATAAAGTGGACCGATAATCTTAAAAAAATCAATTCGAAATTTCAGATTTTAGGTTTGACCATCCTTTTGTTTTTTATGGGAGTATCAATCGGATCAAATCCAGAAATTATCAACGATTTAAGTCTTATCGGATTAAAAGCTGTAACTTTCAGTTTATCAACTGTGCTTTTTAGTGTGCTGACGATTTTTACTATAACGCACATACTAAGGAGGAAATCATCATGACAATAATTGTGCTGTTTTCTGTTTCTCTTGGAATAATTTTCGGTATGTTTTTTTCTGAAAATACTATTGTTTATAATCTGGATTTTCTTAGTCAAACAACATTAGCGATATTGCTCTTTTCTGTTGGACTTGATATCGGTTCAAATAAATCCACATTATCCAACATTAAAGATAAAATCTATAGTATAATGATTGTTACATTAGGGGTTGTATTTGGAAGTTTATTTGGCGGTGTTATAACTGCTCTAATCTTTGATATGAAGCTTAACGAAGGGCTTTCGATATCCGCCGGATTTGGCTGGTATAGTTTATCTGGTGTCATTCTCACGAATATGGGAAATGCAGAGCTTGGATCAATAGCTTTTCTTTCAAATATATTTAGAGAATTGATAACTTTTCTCATTGTACCTCTAGTCGCTGTAAAATTAAACTATTTATCTGCGATTGGACCAGCGGGAGCAACTGCGATGGATACTACTTTGCCTATTATATCGACCAACACCGATAGTAATACAACCGTCGTGGCATTCGTAAGCGGCGTGTTATTAACTGCACTAGTACCAATTTTAGTGCCGTTATTATATACAATTATTTAAGAAAGGTGATTACAAAAATGAAACCATATGAAACTTGGAAAAACATTACCGAAAGCGAGATGAATCCAGAGCAATATACTCAATTTTGGAATGAGTACCTGAAAGAAGAAGAAGGAATCTATAAAAAAGTATTGAAACTTGAAAGCAATGTCATCGGGGGAACCATTAAAGATTTAGCTGATGCAAATGAAGTGGATGAAGTTACATTTACCGGATTTTTAGACGGCATCAATCCTTCACTTGAAACAGAATTGAATCTAGATGATTATGAACTCGATACTCCTATTTCTTTTACAATCGACTACGAAAAACTATACTTCAATATGCATGACGCAAAAGCAAAATGGCTTTACAACATCAAGGAATGGAATACAATATTGACTAAAGAACAGCAAAAAAACATAAAAAAAGACTTTAGAGATTCAAAAGCGGTCGCGCCTAAAGTGAAAATAGGTAGAAACGATCCTTGCCCTTGTGGAAGCGGTAAAAAATACAAGAAATGCTGTATGGCGAAAGACGAAGCTGCGAATAACGAAAATTAAAATATTAATCCTCTTTATCATTAGATTTTTGTATATAAAAAGATATAATAATGATAAGGGGGATTTTTTCATGGAGAATTTTAATAATCTATGGTTAAAAAAAGTTGCTGCAAACATTGCCAAGTATAGCGAACTGAAAATCATGAGTGAAGTTAACGAACATTCAACTCCACTAGAGCAGACAAGAGAACTTATAAGGCTGCTCAAATTGAATTTGTCCAACAAAGAAATTCATGATGTTTTAACAGAATCTGCATGCTTTTATCCTAGGGATGACTTGGAGCCGTTTGCAAAACTCTATAACGAAACGAAAGATTTAAAATTAGTCCATCAAAAACTACAGGAAAAATTTGAAAAAGATATTGTAAATTATAAATCATTGTCGGATAGCGAGCTTCAATTCATTAAAGACCATGATTGGGGAGTAGCGGGTATGCTTGATGGAAACACAATAATTGCGACAAAAATCCCAGCTCAGTTTCATGAATATTTTAAGTCCAATACTACAAAAGAGAAGCAATCTTTATATTGTCACTGTCCAAGAATCAAGGAATCTATAAAGAATGGTGAAGCAATTCCTTATGAATACTGTTATTGCGGTGGAGGTTATTATAGAGACATTTGGAAAACAATAACCCAAAGTGAAGTGAAAATAGAAATTATACAATCCATTTTAAAAGGCGATGAAGTTTGTCAATTTAAAATCCATATCGATGAATGAATCAATTTAAGAAAATTCACATAAAAAGAGAAAGTCATTTTTGACTTTCTCTTTTCTATAATCAATATATTTTTATGTCTTATGCAGATTTTTCCTTGTCGCTTATTAATCCACTTTCACTTGCTTTAAGTGCCTTGAACATCATTGGGCTCAATGCCAATAATGCAATCAAGTTTGGAATAGCCATTAAACCGTTGAAAGT
>DAOURC010000001.1 GCA_030625285.1 Eubacteriales bacterium | reverse complement strand
CTCTGTAATCTTTTGGGATAGTAGTTCCCTTATACTTATTACATTTTTTACAGGATAACACCAGGTTAAAATAATCATCTACACCACCTTTGCTCTTCGGTTGATAGTGATCGATATTCACCTGATTTATCTCTAATTTTTTACCGCAGTGAAAACATTTTTCTTGATCTCTTATATAAATATATTTTTTTGTTTTTTTATCCATACTAAACAATCCTATAGAATTTCCCTGTCTTATCTCTATATGTAAGATCTAAGTTGATATCACTTTCGGTATCAATCCCATTGTCTTCTAGATATTTTTTTACCGTTAACTGTGCAAGCTCAGGAATATTGTTTTCTTTACTCAAATGCGCTAATACCACATTTTTTAATTTACCCTTTTTATATACCCTTAAAACAGTTTCAGCAGCATCGTCATTTGATAAGTGTCCAACATCACTGAGTATTCTTCTTTTTAAATAATAGGGATACGATCCAAACATAACCATGTTTACATCGTGGTTGGCTTCTATTACTAAAAAATTCGAATCATCTAGTGAACTAATAATTTCATCAGTCATAACTCCAATGTCCGTCACAATACTTAGTTTCTTATCTTCACACGTAAAATTATAACCTGTGGGATGAGCCGCATCATGTGAAATATCAAAATTTATTACTTTGATATCACCGACAAGCATATTGATGTTTTTATCAGTAATTACTATTTTATGCAAATCTTCTTCCCTAATTTTTTCTTTTGCTTTCTCATAAGTGCATTCATTCATATATACTGGAATATCATGCTTTTTTAGAAAAGTTTTTAATCCTTTTATATGATCAGAATGCTCGTGAGTTATAAAAACTCCCTCAATAGATTCGATGTTTTCCCCTATTTCTTCTAAGGCCTTTTTTACATATCTATGACTCATTCCAAAATCGAGTAATATTTTTGTTTCATCCGAGGAAACAAAATGACAATTCCCTGAACTTCCACTTGCTATCGAACAATAATTTAACGCCATGTTTTTACCTCAATCCATTAAAATAAATATTTCTACCATCATTTGTTATAGCTCGCCAATATGGAAGAGGCTCACTCATCACTATATTATCAATAATTAAATTATCCTTTTCTTCTACATGATATACAATCTGAAAATCAACTATCTTAACCATATCTTTTATATCACTAAGTTCCTCTAGTAAAGATAAAATAGATTTTTCAATAGGATATATATCCCCGTCAAATTTTTCACCACTATCAACTATATCTAACCACTGATATTCAAAAAGAATATACATTTCCGGCAAATATTCTACTCTAAGAAAACCGTCATCAAGTATATCATCGTTATATCGCTGATTATAAAGAAAAAATGTTTTTCCGTTCGCTTCATAATTATAAATCAATTTTGAATTTGTATCGTCTATTTTTATAATACTCTTTAACTTTTCGAGAATTTCACTATAATTTTCACCTTCATAATCAGTCAAATTAAAATAAATATTCAGCACATCATCTCTATCAGATAATACAAAGTAATTACTCTCAAGTTCGCTCAAAGTCACTGGGTCATATTTGTTTTTTTTAATGGAGTATTTTTGCATTTGAGTATACTCCATTTGCTCAACATTCGATATATCAATTTTTCTCTCAAGAAGCAAATTTCTAACAGCAGAAAAATCTACAAAATTATGCCTTTGAATATCTTCCTTAAAATAGATATTATATATTAGAAATATATTCATTATCAATAAAGCAACAATCAAAATATTTTTAGTCTTCTTCCAATCCATCAACAATCTCCTTAGTTATCTTTAACGGTATTCCTTCATAAATATCAAAATGATATATACTCGACCCTATCTTTACTCTCCAACACGGAATCACGCTAGTAGATTTAGTAGTTGTATCGATAAAATACTCAAAGTCAAAATACTCGATGGCATTTACAACTTGTAAAATATACAACCTTGTATCTATAATTTTATCGATATTGAGATCTTCTTGATAATTGTCAGAAATAACATTAAAATTTTTATCAAAAATACCACTAAAGCTTTTCGCTTTATCCCAAAACATATCAACATCAAACACTTCAAAATTAGTTCTTCTATTACTATAATAATAATTGACAATATTGTTATCAACGTGAATTTCAACCGCTACTCCATTTTTTTTGCCATCATAATAAACTGATTGATTTTCAAGTAGAGAATTAAAATAAAAATAACTTACATTGTCAATTTTTTCGTAATCAGTTAAATACAAATCATTCTCCAGCTCTTCAAAATACTCCAAAAATCCCCAAGCAACCTCCATGTCGTCTAAAAAAGTCGACTCTTTCGGAATGTATTTGTCGGTTTCTAGATTATTTATATACTCAACTGAACCATCCGTACCAAAGCTTAATATCTTCTTTCCATAGCTACTCATAAATATCTCAGTTCCATAATAATCAGTCATCTTCTTTATAAAGCTTAAATCTTCACCAAATATTTTCTGCACAAACAATTCAACAACTTCTTCATTATAATAATTAACTAGATATTCTGATTTATAAAATGGAATTTCAACTATATCAGAAATCGGTATTATCGTATAATTCTTCTCGACATCTATTTCATTTTCTGCTAAAACCTTATAAATAGAAAATCGCTTTTCTATTGTCTTATATTCTATGTAATCACTGTTCTCAATTTTCGTAACCATTTTTGCCAAACTATCATCTACACTTGTAGCTACTTTATAATATGCATCGTTTGTCTTAACAAGAACAAAATCCTTTCTTAATAAAGGTACAGTCACTTCACTAATAAAAACATCTTCATTGAAATTTCCATCAAAATAATCATTAACAGATAAATCATTAGAAAAAACAACTCTAATGGATCTTTCTTGATTTATAGTCTTCCATAAAGTTTCATCAACCAAAACAGCTGTCCTCTCAGAAAAATTTTCCGAAACGACAGTATAAATTTCCTTCCAAATTTCTTTTGAATCAAAGAAACCCGCTGTATGCGAATCACCCCCAAAGTTTATATATAAACCTTGGGGGTGTATTATTTCACTTAATTCAATATGAACAGAAGGCACATCAATAAATTCAGATGCTGTTAAGTCAATTTTACTAGTACTCTCGAGCATAAATGTTCTTGTCAGAACAAGACTTAATACTACTAACAATACTAATATAATAGATTTAAAACTTTCCCATTTCATACAATCAACCTTTATTCAATGTAATCAATTATTTTCATTAACCTGAATGGAATACTGTTGATTATTTCTGTTACAACAGTTTCTTTCGACTTAATGCTAAACGCAACCTCTTCTAATTGGTTTCCCTCTAAGTCATCAAATATCAATTTGTAGTTACCATCTTTAACCTCAGGTATTGTCCTCTCGTAGTAAGGTAAAATACCATCATACTTTAAAGGTTCTGGTCCTAAAATATTTTTATAGAATAATGATTTATATTCATTTTCATAATTAATCAATTGTTTTTTTACGTTTTCTATTTCCCTTTGCAATACATATAGTTCATCTTCACTGACGTACTCAGACGACATTTCCATTTGATTATAACTTTCAAGAAGATCGGCAAATTTACCTTCTAAAGCAAAATATACTCTCGCTACATTAGCTCCATAAATCTGGCTTTTTTCTTCCTCAGTTAAATCGATATTCAAAAATACTTTATCAAGAACGTCAAGATTAACTTCATATTTTTCAATTTTAACAAGTTTTACCATGCTTTCAACAGGTTCATCGATGCGAATAGAAATATATAAATTATTTACAACCATCACATCGCCTTCAGAACCAATAGTTGGACTGACGATTTCAATCTTTTGATTAAAATCCGAATCTGCAAAACTCGGTATACTCACAAGCAATAACAAAGCGATTAGAAAGGCAGATTTCTTAATCATGCCCATTCCCCCTAATTATAAGTTACGCTAATTATAGCCTATGAATATTACAAAGGTATTACAATCATTTTAAATGAATTTTACACTTCAATCATTTTTATAGGTATTTCTATAATTACTTCCGTTCCATCGCCAACAGCACTTACAAAATCGATTTTTCCATCATGCGCTTCAATAATTTCTCTTGCTATTGCAAGACCAAGTCCGGTTCCCCCAAGATCTCTAGATCTGGCCTTATCAACTCTGTAAAATCTCTCAAATATTCTGTCTAAATCCTTTTTAGGTATTCCTATCCCCTGATCTTTGATGGATATTTTTACATTATCATAGACCCGATTACATTTTACATCAATAATTGTATTTTCCTTAGAGTATTTAACAGCATTTGATATTATATTTAATATTACTTGTTCCATCCTATCGTAATCAAAATAAGCGATAATTTCATCTTCAACGCAATTCAGATTTATCGTTTGACCTTTCTTTTCAGCCATTACTCTCATCTTCTCTACAGTTCGCATAAGAAGCACTGAATAATCATTGTATTCAAAATCAAACTTAATTTTTTTCGAGTCAAAATTACTAAGTTGTAATAAATCCCTCACAAGACGTGTCATTCTATCTGATTCGTTATTGATTACAATTAAAAAATGTTTTATAGTCTCTTGATCTTCAACAACGCCATCCAAAATTGTTTCAACATAACTTTTTATTGTCGTTAACGGCGTCTTTAATTCATGACTGACGTTAGCAACAAATTCTCGTCTCATTCTCTCCAGTTTTTCTTCTTCGGTAATATCCTGAATAATTAAAATAATTCCAAGTTTGTTATCGCTTTGATCTTGATAAGGAGCATATTTAATACTATAAATGGATTTTGTTCCATAGACCGTTTCTTTACCTATCCATTGATCAGTTTCCTTAATAGAATCCAATGTCACTTTAACATTGAACTTATCGACAAATTTATTATAATCAAGATTTTCTAAACTACTCTCGCCAATGTTCAATATATCCATAGCTCTTTGATTAATGTGAATTATATTTCCATATAAATCTATAGCAACTAATCCATCCGCCATCTGATTGACAATGGCCTCCATTTTACTCTTTTCTTGATGAATCTCACTAATACTCTCTTTCAATTTCATGGTCAAAATATTAAACATTTCAGCAAGTTTACCAATTTCGTCTTCAGATTTAACTTCAACAAATTGATCAAAATCTCCATTGGCCATCTTTGCCGCCTTATAAGTTACATCGTTTATAGGCTCTGTTATACTCTTAGCAATAATGAATCCCAAAAGTATCGTTATCACCGAAGCTAATGCAGTTGCTCTCACAATAATGATTTTATTTTGATCTAAAGCTCTATAAATATCAGTCATATCATATCGAATATATATATTTCCGATTTTTTCAGATTTGCTTTCATTATAAACAGGATAAATTTTATCATATGTCAAATTTGCCCTATCGATATGTTCTGCTTCGAGAGCATGTTTCGCCATACCGTGAACTAATAGGTCGTAATTCAGAATACTAAGAGGATCTATATAAAAATCCGCAATGGTAGATGAAATTGTACGACTGTCATTAGATAAAATAAAAATTTCCTCATTAAATCCTATACTTTTATATCCCTGCAATAATTCTGATATGTTATTCTCTTCACTTTCAAAATCATCAAGCTGCGATAACTTTTGATTAATGGTAGTATATAAATCGTCAAGTCTGTTTGATACATCATTTTCATAATAATTTTCATAAGAATTTATAATGAATACTCCAGCAATGATCATTGCGATAAATACCAACATAAAATATATAAATACAAATCTCCAACGGATTGTTTTAAACATGTTTAAATCCTCCTAAAGTAATAACCAACGCCTCTTTTTGTCATAATGAATTTAGCATTACTCGGATCATCTTCAATTTTTTCTCTCATTCTTCGAATTGTCACATCAACAGTCCTGATGTCTCCAAAATATTCATAACCCCAAACATCCTTTAAAAGTTGTTCTCTCGTAAAAACCTGCGTATCTTTTGAAGCCAAAAAAGTTAATAGTTCAAATTCTCTTTTCGTCAATTCAATTATTTCACCATTTTTTCTAACTTCATACCGCATAAGGTCGATTATCAAATTACCCGATTTAATCAATTTTTCGTCAATGTTTGAATTTTCAACAATACTATCAAACTCTACTCTTCTTATATTTGCCTTGACCCTTGCAATAAGCTCTCTCATTCCGAACGGTTTAGTGATATAATCATCCGCGCCCAATTCCAATCCTAAGACTTTATCCACTTCTTCTTCTTTAGCCGTTACCATTATAATCGGAACATTAGACTTCGTTCTGATTTTTCTACAAACTTGAAACCCATCTACATGAGGTAGCATAACATCAAGCAAAATCAAATCAGGGTCTGCTTTCTCAAAAATTTCTAACGCTTCCCTGCCATCGTAAGCAGTAATAATTTCATATCCCTCTTTCAAGAGATTAATTTTTATAATATCTGATATTGTTTTTTCATCTTCAACAATTAAAACTTTTTTCATTCAAATCACTCCTATTGTTGATTATACCAAAAAATAAAAAAAAATACACGAGCAATTGCTCGTGTATCCATTAAAAAACGAAACTTAAATATTTTTTCGGATCAATAGGAGTACCTAATTTTCTTACTTCGAAATGTAGATGTGGTCCAGTACTCGTTCCAGTATTTCCACTTAGTCCAATTTTCTCGCCCTTGAATACTTTGTCTCCAACTTTAACATAATATTTACTTAGATGAGCATAGATGGTTTCAATGTTTTCACCATGGTCGATTTTAATCATCATGCCATATCCACCATTGTAACCAACATAGACTACCTTGCCTCCATCTGAAGCGTATATCGGCGATCCTGAAGACATCCCAACATCAATTCCTGTATGTCTTCTGTAATCTTTATATATCGGATGATATCTCATTCCAAATCCAGAAGTAACACGTCCTCTGCTTGTATCAAATGGATAATCAAATGTACCCGTTCCTATTCTCGGTGGAGGATCCTTAGTTCCTCTATAAACCACCTTCGTTCTAGGCTTTTTAACAATAGTTTCAGATAACACTTCTCTTTTTGCTTCAATACCATTTTCTTTATATACATCTGCGACAATTTCAAGTTCGCCATAAATTCCACTTGTTTTTGTTCTGTAGTCACCCTTATAATAAGCCGATGAATCTTCATAAACCACTTTATATTGAATTTTCTCTGAATAGGTCGCTTCCTCTATGGTTATTACAGATATCAAGGTTTTTGGCACGATAAGGCTGATTTCTTGTCCTATCTGAATTTTGTCAGGATTGACATTTGGATTAGCTGCAATTAAATCATCCAATAAAATATCATATTTCAAAGCTAAATCCCAGAAGTTATCTCCTTTTTCAACCTTATGAATTTTTCTTTCATTAGTCCCTCTAATTATGTAATCTAAGGCTTCTTCTTCAGAATATATGAGATCTTCATCAACAACCCTAACTGCATCTTTTAAAATGACAACATCTTCTTTAAACTTCACTTCAAGAACATCATTACCCTCTTCTAAATACATGGTTTTCAATTTAGATAATATGTTTCGAGCTTCCTCTTCAGTACTGAGATAACCGATAGGTTTATCATTTACAAAGATTCCGTATTTCTGTGTATTAATAGTCATATATTTATCAACGTTGCTGACTAAATATTCAATGCTGATATTATCTTCTGCATATACCGAACTTAAACCCATTATCATGACCATAATGAGCAAAGAAATTATAAATTTCAAAATTTTACTATTCATATATATTGGTCTCCTTATATTAATTCAAGTTAAGTATATCATAAAATTTCATTTCTAAAATTACAAGTATATTAAATTTCATAATAAACCTCTATATTATGTTATAATATCCATACAAAGAATAGGTGATAGATTATGAGTTTCAAAATAAAAACTCCGGATTTCGATTTAGGAACAATCGAAATTGAAAACATTTTCATAAACGACTTTATGCCTTCTGCAGACGGAGTTTATGTAAAAGTATATTTAATGGCGCTTAAGCTTGCAAAGGATTATAACGGCAATCAAAAGTATGGGAATAAATCCTTATCTGCTATTTTGAATATTCCACTTACAGATGTAATTTCCGCTTGGAAATACTGGGAGTCAAAATCCGTAGTACACATTATAAATAAAATAAATGATTCGAATTTCGATGTTGAATTCATATCACTCAGACAACTTTTTATAGACAAGAATTATTACAGTCCTCATAAAAGCCAGGATCTAATAATAAAGTCTATAAAAGAAACTCGATATTCGGCTCTTTTCGAGCGTATAAATCAGAATTTAGGCAACGAGCTTCAAGCTAACGAGAGAATCTCGCTTATGACATTTTTAGATAAAAACGACACTGACGATGATCTCGTCGTAGAATCTTTCAATTCTTTAAAACGGGGAGCATATACCAGTAGAATCAATACCGTTAAGAAACGCTTGTTTAATTGGAAAGATTTAGATATCAAATCTGTAGATGATTTGCTTAATTATAAAAGTAAAACCAGCGAAACTTATATCAACTATAAAAAAATTCTCGAGGCTTTGGGGCATCCATGGGATAATCCAACATCTGGAGACAAAGAAGTCATAAATAAATGGATGAAAGAGTATAATTTCGATATCTCTTTTATACTTACTAAAATCAATGAGATAACCAAAAAAATAAGAAATCCAAATATGAATTATCTCGACGCTGTGTTCACATCGATTTTTAAAGGTGAAGAACCTATAAAAAAAGCAAAACCCGAAAGCAAGAGCACAAAGAAAAAAAACACTTTCCACAATTTTAGTACTGATGATGAAAACAACCTTACTGAAGAAGAACTTGAAAATATGCTCGTAAGGAATATTAAGCATAGGTGATAATATGATTCCAAAAGAATTGATAAGCACAATCTTACTTGAATACGAAAAAACAAGAGAAATCAACGAAAAAATTCATAATGAAAAATTGAGTATGCTTTATTCAGCAATCCCTCGATTAAGGGAGATAAAAGAAACTTTAGAATCATTAGGAGTAAAGCTTGCCTCAAATGTTCTTAAAAACCCAAACAACACAAGTGGGATTATTGAGGAGTTCGAAAACAAGACACAGGAACTCCTAAAAGAACGAGCTTATATTATGACCGAAAGCGACGTTCCTCTCGAATATTTAAATGTGCAATATGATTGTGTTCAATGTAAAGATACAGGTTATTTAAAGAACAATAAAAAATGTTCGTGTTTCAATCAAAAATTAGTTAATCATTTATACAATATGTCAAATATTAAAGAAGCTGTTGAAACTGAAAATTTCGGCACATTCAATATCGAAGTTTTTTCCGATTCAACTACTGGCGAGAAATTATCACAAAGAGAGAACATCAAACAAATTCTCGCTTCAACAGAGGCTTACACTTATAATTTTTCACCTTACAAAAGTAGAAATATGCTTTTTTACGGACCAACCGGACAAGGGAAAACTTTTTTATGTAATTCTATCGCAAAGCATTTAATGGATAATGGCCATATTGTTGTATATCAAACGGCATTTAAACTTATTGATATAATTGAAAAATATCGGTTTTCTGCAAAAACGGAATTATCACAAAATAAATATAATTTGCTATTTGATGCTGATCTTCTGATTATAGATGATTTGGGTACTGAATTTAACAATTCTTTTACCAATACAGAAATTTTCAATATCATAAATGGTCGTTTACTTTCTAAAAGGCCAACCATTATATCTACAAATCTCACTTTAAGCGAAGTTGAAAAAGTTTATAGCAAAAGAGTTTCTTCACGTATTTATGGAAATTTTGATATTTATAAATTTTACGGACCAGATGTTAGATGGAACAAATATTAAAAGTGCTGCAATTTTAAACTGCAGCACTTTTTTTTACTTAAAATATTTCACCAGTCATTATAGTTTGGCTTCTTTTAGGACCCACAGAAATAATTTTAATAGGTACATCAATAATTTCTTCTATTTTTTTTACATATTTTTGCGCATTTATAGGTAATTCTTCAAAAGATTTTGCCTGTGTAATATCTTCTGACCAACCTTCTATGGATTCATAAACAGGTTCGCATTTCGCCAAGACATCCAAGCTAGATGGAAAATCAGTTATAATTTCATTGTTGTACTTATAAGAAGTACAAATTTTAATTTCATCAAATCCACTTAAAACATCTAGCAACATAAGCGCAACGCTTGTCATGCCATTAACTCTTGCAGAGTATCTTACAGCAACCGCATCAAACCAACCGCATCTTCTAGCTCTACCTGTGGTTGTTCCATATTCATGTCCTTTTTCTCTAATCGAATCACCAGTATCATCAAAAAGCTCAGTTACAAACGGACCTTTTCCAACTCTTGTAGTATACGCTTTAGCTATTCCTAGTATTTCATTAATCATGTTTGGTCCTATACCAGATCCGATAGCAAACCCTCCTGAAATAGGATGAGAACTCGTAACGTATGGGTAAGTTCCATAATCTACATCTAAAAGCGTTCCCTGCGCACCTTCGAGTAAAACTTTTTTTCCAGATTGAACTGCCTCATAGACCATAACACCAGTATCTTTGACATAAGGTTTAATTCTTTCAGCATATTTTTTGTAATCACTAATAATCGCATCGGCATCTAATGGATTCCCACCATAGATTTTTTCTATCAAGATGTTTTTAAAAGCAATTCTCTCTCTCAAAGCTTCCTCTATACCATCGCTGATAAGATCAATGACTCTTATTCCAGTCCTTTCGACTTTATCCATATAACAAGGACCGATACCTTTTTTTGTCGTTCCAATCTTCTTCTCGCCTCTCATTTCTTCAGAAAGACGATCAATTTCTAAATGATATGGCATTATAACATGCGCTCTATCACTTATAAAGATTTGATCAGTATTAACTCCTCTTTCTTTTAGGCCATCAATTTCTTCAAAGAACCCTTTAGGATCGATAACAACGCCATTCCCGATAATATTTATCGTATCATCATAAAGAACACCAGATGGAATTAAATGAAGAGCGTATTTTTCATTTCCTACAACCACCGTATGTCCTGCATTGTTTCCGCCTTGTCCCCTAACAACAAAATCCGCTTTTTTTGCTAAATAATCAATAATTTTACCTTTACCTTCGTCGCCCCACTGTGCGCCTACAATAACAGCTGTTGACATTACAACACCTCTTTCTTAAAAAGTACACAATAATATTAACAGAGTACCTTCCATTCGTCAAGGTACGTATCATTTTTATTGTTTTTTGTTTTTTGTTTGTACTTTAATAAAACTAATACACTTACTGCAGATGTATCCTCCCTTATATTTTTTTAGTTCGTTTTCCTCTCCACAAATTTTACAATTTTTCATAATATTTACCCCCTTTATATATATGTATATAAAATGAGGCGTTTTGTTACAAATATTTTTCCATTTTTATGTATTTGCCATATAAAATCCCATTTTTCTTTAAAAAATCCATATCGTCATCTCGAATTTTATCGATAATACTCTGATTCTCGAAAATTCTATATACAATCTTTACTGATTTAAATCCCAATTTTTCATACGCATTATAAGCCCTCGTATTAAATGTCGATACATAAAGATATACCTTTTTAACCCTGGCTTTTTTAAGAACCTCTTCAATCGCCATAGACCCATAACCTTTGGATGTATAATTGATATCAAAGATTACACCTAATTCGGCTCTGCTAAACAGATAATTAATATTCTTATACGAAATAAATCCTATTAACCGAGTTCCCAAAAATGCTCCATATGTTTTTACTCTAAAGGCATTCACCTTGTATCGATACCATATCTCGAAATCTCTAGACTTTTTATAAGGAAAATTAAAATGCAAATATCTAGGATCCTCGAATACTCCCCAGTTCATCATTGTCTGAACATCTTTTATCTTTATTTCACGTATTTCTAAATTCATTCGCCTTGTCTTTGAAGACTGGCAAATTTAGTGTATTGACCTAGCCAAGCTAAATCGATCTTGCCGGTTTCTCCATTCCTTTGTTTTGCGATAATAATTTCACCAATGTTTTTTTTCTCTGAATCTTCATGATAATATTCATCTCTGTATAAGAACATAACCAAGTCGGCATCCTGCTCAATCGCTCCGGATTCTCTAAGGTCGGATAAAATAGGCCTATGATCGCTTCTAAGCTCTGGAGCTCTCGATAGCTGTGAAAGTGCAATAACCGGACACTGCATTTCTCTGGCTAAGCCTTTTAATCCACGTGAAATCGAAGATATTTCCTGTTGTCTATTGTCTCCTTGTGTATGTGTGCTCATTAGTTGCAAATAATCTATCAGTATCAGATCCAAACCGTGTTCAATTTTTAACCTTCTCGCTTTGGCCCTCATTTCTAGCACTGTTATTCCAGGTGTATCATCTATAAATATTTTAGCCGTCGAAAGCGAAGCCATGGCTTTTGCCATAGTACTCCATTCACTTTCTTTTAAACTACCAGTTCTGATATTTTGTATCGGTATCAAAGCTTCACTCGCAAGCATTCTTTGCACCAATTGCTCTTTAGCCATTTCAAGAGAAAATACCGCAACCGAAGACTTCTCTTTTATAGCAGCATGCTGGCAAATGTTCATAGCAAAAGCAGTCTTACCCATCGAAGGTCTTGCCGCAACAAGAATCAGATCCGATTTATGCATACCGTTGGTTTTTTTATCGATATCAGAAAATCCTGTACTTATTCCAGTTAAAGCATTTGGATTTGCTGCTAATCTCTCAATTTCCTCAGCAGTATTTATTAATATTTCATTAATCTGAGTAAGTCCTTCTTTGTTTTTCTTTTGTGAAATATCAAAGATAGATTGTTCCGCCATCTCTAAAAGAGCATCTGCGTTTTCTTTGTTATATCCCATTTCAGCAATCTCACTTGTAGCTAAAATCAATCTTCTCAGCATCGACTTCTCTTCAATGATTTTCGCATATGCCCTCGCATGCGAAGTCAACACACCAAATGATGTAATTTCAGTGAGATACTCCATCCCGCCAATTGATTCGAGTTTTACATTTTTACTGATTTCTTCACTAAGTGTAACCATATCAATGGAAATATTTAAATTAAACAAACTGATTATCGCCCTATGAATGTGTTTATGTTGATCTTTAAAATAGTCCTCTTCTGTAATAACATCAACAACATCAATAATCGCATCTTTGTCTAAAATCATAGCTCCTAGAACTGATTGTTCTGCTTCGATATTATTAGGTAATTGTTTTAGATTTATCGACATATTTCCTCCCAAAACATATTTTGTTTGCAAAATTTTCTTTTAATAACAACATATTTTGTTAACTTGATTTTTTTTATTATTAAATCTTCAATTAAATCTATTTCTTTTATTATATAACTTTTTTCTTCCTCTTTTATCAAATCTGTTGAATAAAATAATTTTTGCAATAACATTGTCATTTTTCGACTCACTGTATAATCAAATTTATTATTTAAAAAATTTTTTATGACCTTTTCAGGAACTCTATATTGCTCATCTTTATCTTCTGAATGCTCATATATATATAGAATAAATTTTAATTTATCCTTAATGGTCATCTTATTGAATATTTTTTTATAAACAATGATATTGTAAATAACTACACCAGAAAAACAGACTGACAATATAACAATTATAACAGAAAATATTGAATTCATATCACTATCTAATTCATTAATTACAACAGGTTCCAATATTTCTTCATCTTTGAGCCCATTGACTTGCTTTGAGTCAGTATCTACTATCAACTCAGAATCCATATCGATATCTTTTCTTTCATCATAGTAATACGGTGTGCTTTCAACAGTATGCCAATATCCATTATAATACACTTCAACCCAAGCATGTGCGCGATCCGCAGTTGCTTCATAAAAGCCTTGATTGTTTTTTTCAATTGAAGTTATATACCCTTCAACATACCTCGATGGAATCTTATTTATTCTAGCCATAATAGCCATAGCGGTCGCAAAATAAGTGCAATACCCTTCTTTTCCTTCAAAAAGAAAATAATCAACAAATTCAGTATTACCTGGTACATAATCCACATGAAGAGTATACGAATAATTCTCTATCAAAAATATTTTTATGCTCTGAATTTTTTCTTCATCACTAAAATAATCTTCAGTCAAAGAAAAAGCAAGTTCTTCTAGTCTTTCTGATATATCTTTCGGAAGTTGAAGATATTTATTCAATTTTGAAATTTTACTTGTACTTATCGGTTCATTATAATATTCCAAATCAAAATAATCCATTCTTCTCTCAAATGAATCTCTATCATAATAGAAAACCTCATCATCATTCATAAACACTTTATTTTTGTTCAAATTTATCGATTCAATATAAAGAGGCGTAAACAATGTTGCAGTTTGAATATTTTCATAATATACACGCATTGCATTTTTGTTGCCGTCGTCTTCATTCCATACAATTTTATTTTTATATTTTGTATTTGTACTTTTCCATTTTTCTCCAGTGTAATAATCTTTTACAGAACCCCGAAGATATTGCCCTCCCTCATCGCTATCAACAAGCATCAACACATCATAATTCCTATCAATTATTTTCCCTCCTAATCTATCACTTTCAGGTTGATACATAGTGCCTTTGAACTCGAATATATACTCATCTGAACGACTTGAGTAACCTGTTCTTAGGGAAGTGATCACAGGCATGAATGATGACATTTTTTTGTTTATTTTTTCAAGCGGAAAAAGCGCGAATGTAATATTTGTGAGCAATAAAATTATTAGCGAAATAATCAAACTATACACAAAATATCTTTGATTTTTAAGTTTTTCATTTTTATCTTTAGAAATACTATAAATAACCATACCGACAAAACCTACAATATACCACTTCATAGCTATAAAAGAGATATCAACATATCTTATCCATTGAATCATAAAGAAAAGCGGTGGAATAATAAGAAGAGTCTTGACTCTCCTTTTTTCAATTAAAATCAAAACAACCGATGTAATTATCATCGACACCATTATAAAAACCAGTTTGTCTAGCAGATAAGGTGTTTCTTGCAGTTGATTTATATAGTACAAATAAGTATCCACAAAATAGTTGGTTACAACATCTCCCCTAAGATAAAAATAAAGTTTATCTATATATTTGGATAAATTGCTCTCATACACTTCATAATCCAGATGACCGATCAGGCAAATGATATAGCTGCCAATTCCTATACTAGACAGAGTTATTGCAGTTTTTTTATACTTTAAAACCATTAACATCATCAAGTAAATGCAAAGTGATGTGTACAGCACAAATTTATTGCTATATTTAAACATCAAAGAGCCACTCATTACTAATAGTATGGAGTAATTCATAATCAATCCAAAAAAATTGAAGTATTTATCAGTCATATTCTCCCCTCCAATTTCATTGCTATGTCGTCATCTAGTCCAATAATTTTATAGTTGATTTTACCACTCATAAGATACTCGTTCAAATACTCTTCGCTTTCAAGAACGATGAGTAAAACTATATACTCCTTTCTTAGCAACTTATTGCATAATTGAATAATACTTTTTTCCATTTTGGGAAGTATTATAATTATTGTTGAGCCATAACCGAGTTTGCTGACGTCATTTATGAGGAAATTAGTCATATCAATCTTGCCGTTTGGAGTAAAACCTATAAGATGTTTAAGAAAATTATCAAGCTGAGTAATTTCCTTACCTGTCACCATTTTTTTACTATCTTTATCTAAATAGGTCAGTGTGCTTTCAAAATTATTCTTCAAATAAAACTCTAATAAAGTTCCGGCTATTTCGACGATTTTTTCATCTTGATCAATTAATCGTTTCTCGGAATAATTGTCAGCAAAACTATCTAAATATATCGTCACTTTTCCTGATGCAGATAAATCATAATCCTTTACAAGTAATTTTTCATTCTTCGCAGTCAATTTCCAGTGTATTTTTTTAAAGCTGTCTCCTGGTACATAAAGTCTTGGACTCCTCATATTTGTAAAATCTTCAAAAACTCTTATATTAACATTGTTGTTTCCATACATTTCTCTATACGGTGTTGTGATTTTTTCAATATGATACACTCTTGGATAAATCGTAAGATCGATTTCTCTATCGAACATAACTCTTTTGCTAAACAAATTGATTGGATCTTTTAAATCTACTTGTACTTTACCTAAGCAATAATATCCTCTATGCTTAAGTACAATCTCATGTCCAAGATTTATAACTTGATTTGGCTTTAAAAATATTCTCTCTGCTAAGTATTTTGTCTCACTAAGTCTTTTAGAGATATAAGTAGTTACTTCTCCATTCATAATCGGCGTTATTCCATTATTGGTAAATACATATTCAACAATTATAGTTTCTCCCACAATTCCTTTGCTAACCCTGGAAACAAATAAGTGCGATAAATTCTTCTTATTAAGAAGAACAAATACATAATTTGAGAACAAGGAAACAAGCAATGCGAATAGAAGGAAATACTGAAACTCTCCCCCTGATATAATTGCATTTAAAGTCAATAAAACAACTAAAATAAAAATCAAACTACTTTTCTTGAATTTCTTCATCGATATCAACCTTTATAGTCCTAACTAAATCATAAATTATTTTAAATTCATTCAAACCTCTAAATTTAGTTTCTGGATTTATGATAATTCTATGCGAAATAATATATGGAGCCAATTCAATGACATCGTCAGGAATAACAAAGTCTCTTCCCTTGATAAAAGCTAGAGCTTTACTCGCCTGATATAGATCCTGTGAAGCTCTCGGTGAAGCAGGTAAGATAATATCTTCAGAATTTCTTGTTTTATGAATAATTTCAACAATAAATTTTTTGACATTCATTTTCACTTCTACTTTTAAAACTTCTTTGCTAAGATCATCGATAATCTCCTTTGTTACAATTGAATCTATTTGAATTGCTGAATTACCTCTATCTAAAATAGAAATTTCATTATCAAAACTCGGATACCCCATACTAAGTTTCATCATAAATCTATCAAGTTGAGCTTCAGGTAAAGGAAAAGTCCCTTCAAATTCTACTGGATTTTGTGTAGCAATTACAATAAAAGGCTCTTCAAGCTTATATGTATTTCCATCTACCGTATACTGCCTTTCCGCCATAGCTTCAAGTAAACTCGATTGGGTTTTTGGAGAAGCTCTATTAATTTCATCCGCTAAAATAATATTCGCCTTGATCGGTCCGTGCATAAATTCAAATTCTCTGGTTTTTTGATTATAAATTGAAACTCCCACAACATCAGTAGGCAATAAATCCGGCGTAAACTGTATACGAGAAAATTTTACATCGATAGTTTTCGCTAACGCTTTAGCTAATGTAGTTTTACCAACACCGGGCACATCCTCAATCAAAACATGTCCTTTTGCGAGTAATGCAGCTAATAAATATTCAATTACTCCTTGTTTTCCAATTATAATTTTCTCAATATTTTCTCGAATCTTATATATCATACTTATCCCACCTTATTATTACTTTTATATCCGATATATTGATTAAAAATCTTTAATTTTGTTAAACAATGAAAAAAGAGACCAAACGGTCTCTTTACTCTGGAATAATTATTACTTTTATATTTGCTTTAACTTTAGGATATACCTTGATTTCTACATCAAATGTTCCAATTTCTTTAATAGGATTTTTTAAAACTATCTTTTTTTTATCAATATCAATATTGTATTTATTTTTCATCTCATTCGCTAAATCTTTTGAAGTGATTGAACCAAACAATTTACCGCCTTCACCTGCTTTTGTGAAAATTTCAATTTTTTTCTCAGAAAGCTCTTTCGCAAAAGCTTTTGCGTTTTCAAGCTCATCTTTTTTCGATTTTTCGATATTGGCTTTTTTAAAGTTCAATTCTCTTAAATTCGATTCAGTAGCTTCCATTGCAAACTTCCTTGGTATTAAATAATTTCTCGCATGTCCATCACTTGTATTGATGATATCCCCTTTTTTACCTGTTCCTTTTATATCTTTGAGTAAAATTACTTTCATCAAATCACCCTTTCGCTATATACTCGTCAATTTCTTCTAATAACATTTCCTTAACTTCATCTATAGTGTTTTCAATAAATTGAGCACCTGCTGTTGTTAAATGCCCACCTCCGCCTAATTTTTCTAGTATAATTTGAACATTTTTTTCACCTAACGAACGTCCACTGATAACAACCTCGTCGTCTGGTTGAATTCCGATAACAAATGAAGCTTCAATCCCTCGAATTTTCAGCAATTCATCCGCACTTTGCGAGGCTATCAACTTGATGTTTTCAATCGCTTTTCTATAAACCGAAATTGCAATAGAATCATAAATGACTTCTGCCTCTGCTACAATATCGGATTTGATTCGAATTGTTTCAAAATCATCTTGGAAAAGTTGTCTAACCTTAACTGTATCAGCGCCATATCTTCTTAAAAATGAAGCCGCTTCAAAGGTTCTAACTCCTGTTTTAAAACTAAAACTTTTGGTATCTAAAATTATTCCCGCAAGCAAAGCCTCGGCTTCAATATCTTTAAGCACCACCTTGTCCTCTATATACTGAAGCACTTCTGTAACCAACTCACAAGCTGATGAAGCATATGGTTCTAGATAACTCAGTGATGTGTTCTCAATAAATTCAGTTCCACGTCTATGATGATCGATTAAAACAATGCGATCCATTTTTTCAATTAGTTCAGGACATTCTGTAAAAGAAGGTCTGTGTGTATCTACAACCACCAACATGTCTCCGACATCTACTTTGTCTATCGCATCATTTGAACTGATGAATTTATAAAATTCATCATCTTTAAATAAATCATAAACATTTTTGATGGATTCATTTACTTCATTTAAAACAATATATGCTTCTTTTCCTCTATTCATAGCCGCTCTATATACTCCAATTGCCGCACCAAAAGCATCCATGTCAGGATATTTATGACCCATAATGAAAATTTCATTACTCTCGTCCAATAAAGGTCTGAGTGCATGAGCGATTACTCTCGCTTTAACGCGATTTCTCTTTTCAACAGCTTTTGTCTTCCCTCCATAGAAATCAAAATTGCTATTTTTTCTAACAACTGCTTGATCTCCACCCCTTGCTAGAGCAAGTTCAAGAGCAGAAAAAGTATATTCTTCTAATTGACCAAAATTCTTACCATTTGTTCCTATTCCTATGCTTAAAGTTGCTGATATTTTATTCCCCATATCAATCTCACGTATTTCATCTAAGATTGTAAATCTTTTTGATTCGATATTATTTAAAAACTTATTTTCAAATATCACCATATATTTATCGTTTTGATATTTTTTAATCATACCATTGAGACGTGATGCCCATAAATTAATCTTGCTTTCTATTTCCGAAAGAACAAAAGGAACCTTTTCTTCCTTAGTACTAATAATAACCTCATCATAATTATCTACTTGAATAATACCCACAATAGGTCTTTCTTCATTATACTTTGTCTTTAATTTTACATATGTCGTTACGTCCAACCAATACAGCATAAATATTACACTATCGTCTTTATGCTTGTCGTCTATATTTACAACGTTCTTTTTCAAGTGAAAATATTTGTCGCTTATTTTTATTTCCAAGCTTTCAATATCTCCCGATATAATATCTTCCAATGAAAGTTGAGGAATCAATTTAGAAATTTCTTTATCGAGGATATTTTTTTCACTTAACATATCAGAAAACTTCGAATTATACCAAACCAATTTTCCTTCAAGGTTAACAAGACATAAAGGTACAGGTAGGTTAATAAGAGAACTTTGCGCAGCATTACCAAGTTCTTGAGATAAATTTTCTATGTATTTAGTCCATTTTTTCATCTTATCACGACTATTGAGAACACTGTATACTGTTAACATTAGCAACACAACAAAACCAATTACTGCAATTACAGCATTGTAATAGATCATAGCACAATTAAAAAAGAGAATTATCAAAAGATAAATTTTATTGTCCGGCAATAGAGCGTTCATAATTTTACTGTTTTTTTTCATTATTATCACCTATTTCCTTTGTCTTACTTTTCTAAAATCAAATACATTATCTATCCAACCAACTACAGCTAAAGTTAATGTCATTTGAAACAGAAAAATAATAATGACACTAAGAATTTTTGTGAATTTCTTAAACTTCCATTTTTCCAAGTAGAAAAACATAATCGCTACACCTTGAATTAAAAACACGTAGATAAAAAGATTAAGAACATTCATAAATAAAATTTGAGAATCTACAATATTCATTTTGCCAGCAAAATATGACAATACTAGAATGATAGTTGTGCCGACCATAATATTATTTGGTAAAGTAAATTCCGAAAATTTCTTTACACTTGAAACATCCATACCTGTACGTTTCATAATTACTGTAGCTACGAAGTAATTAATCAAGGAATAAATTGCTGCAGAAATAATTAACGAACTAGGAATTATCATCTTGAAAATTTCTATTAAATCTGCCAATTGCACTTCCGAATTTTTCAGCATATCACTTACTCCCATATTCTCTGTTAGAGAAAGAGTTTCAGTGAATACTTTTTCTACTGTTTCCGATAATGAAATACCTGTTATTAAAGTAGTTATCGATAAAATAATAATAAAAGCAACCGAAGCTGTCAAGGCACCATAAAAAATAGTATAACTACTGTCTTTCTTTTCTTTAATATAATGTCCCATGACTAAGCCAACTAAACCGCCGAATACCGCCACATATACGCCATACGTTGGAAAGGCTACAAACGACACCAAAACAGCTGAACAGGCAGATGCAATAACAACATATTTCCAACTATGCCTGACCATCATAATAATAAATGGTACCGAAATGATAAACATCAAAAATCCCATAAACGGTATATATAAACCAGCAATAGCTAAAACACTCGTTATCGCTGTCAAAAGTGCAGATTCGGTCAAAGCTACTGTTTCTTTTCTCGAGTTCAAAACTAATCGCTCCTTAATTGTAATTTAAATATATTATACATTAATAAATGAATAAAGAGAATCCTTACGGATTCTCTTTATAATATTTACTCTTTAACAAATGGTAATAGAGCCATAATTCTTGATCTTTTAATTGCTATAGTTAATGCTCTTTGATGCTTAGCACAAGTTCCACTAACTCTTCTCGGTAAAATTTTACCACGCTCTGTCATATATCTTTGAAGTTTTTTAATATCTTTATAATCAATAGTTTTTGTTTTATCTTCACAAAATCTACAAACCTTTTTTTTCTTTCTTCTTTTGAAAGCCATTATTTTCCCTCCTCTTTCTAGAATGGAACGTCTTCATCTTCAACTGTTTGAAAATCTGAAAAATCAAATTCATCATTTGAAGTGTCTTGTTGCGTAGGACTAGGCTTGTCTCCCCATTCAAGGAATTCTACTCTGTCAGCAACAATATCTGTGACGTATCGTGTTACATTATTTTTATCTTCGTAAGTACTCGTTTGCAATGATCCTCTCACAGCAACCAATCTACCCTTTTTTAAATAATTCGCTACATTTTCAGCTTGTTTTCCCCATACTACAACACGAAAAAAATCCGCTTTTTTTTCTTTGGAAAACTCTCTATTAACTGCCATGCTAAAATTAGCAACAGCTTTTCCGCTACCTGCAACAAATCTAAGTTCCGGGTCTTTCGTTAATCGACCAATTAAAATTACACTGTTCATTAACTCACCTCTACTTTTCGTCTAGATTAATAATAATAAAACGAATAACATCATCAGAAATTCTATAGTTTCTCTCTAATTCATTAAGAACATCTGAATTAGATTTAAAGTTAATAAGAACATAAAAACCTTCTTTAAACTTTTGAATTTCATAAGCAAGTTTTTTAATACCCCACTCATCAACAGAAACTATTTCTCCACCTTCATTGATAATATTCTTGAATTTCTCAATAACGGCATTTCTTTGTTCTTCCTCAACATTTGGTTTAAGAATAAACATTGTTTCGTAATTTCTCATAATTTACACCTCCC
>DAOURC010000007.1 GCA_030625285.1 Eubacteriales bacterium | reverse complement strand
ATTCGGATCTGCAAACCAATTATTAGCTGCTTTAGCATTATTATCTTTGGCAGTATGGTTGAAGCAATCTGGAAGAGAATACAGAATGGCATTATACCCAATGGTATTCATGTTCTCAGTTACTTTAGTTGCTTTGGTATTACTGATGATTGCAAACATTTCAAACCTAGTATTATTATTCTTTGCAGTGGTACTATTCGTACTTGCAATTATATTGATTTTAGAGGCTCAGAAAGCATTTAAACTTTCGCCTGAAAAAATCAATGAAAATGCTTCTAATAAAGTTAACTAATACTTATTATTTATTATATTTTAAAGAGAGAAGCATTAACGCTTCTCTCTTTTACAAGGTGATTAAAATGAAAAAAATTACTGAAACAATTAAAAATTTTGGTCTTTTCTTCAAGGGTGCTACCGATTATAAAGGAAAAGCTTACGAAATGCTTCAATCAGAGACAAAATCTGAGATGGACAACTTTATCTTGATTTGTTATTCCGACCTTTTAGGAATACCTTTGCCAATCAACTATTATACTCTAGAGTTACTGCCATATCTTGTTGACGAGATACAAGATTGGGATAAACGAATGAGTGGAAGAAAAAGTGTTTGGCAAGAACGTTGGGCCAAATACGATATGGACCCATGATGGAGGAAATTTAATGGCTAAGATAATTTTTTATGGTGGAAAAGGCGGTGTTGGCAAGACAACTTGTTCAACTGCCAATAGCATTAACTTTGCTAGTAAAGGTTTAAAAACATTATTGATATCAACAGATCCGGCACACTCTATTTCAGATGTGCTTGAAATGAAAATCGGAAGAAAAATTATAAAAATAAGAGACAATTTAGACGGATTGGAAATCGACCCTGAATATGAAGCCGAAAAATATATTAATCAAATCCGTGAAAATATGAAAACAATTCTGTCGAATGTAATCATTGATGAAATCAATAAACAACTCGACGCTGCTGTTGTATCACCCGGTACGCATGAATCAGCCTTATTCGATAAAATGGCAGAAATTATTATAGATAAATATGATGACTATGACATGATTGTCTTTGATACTGCTCCTACTGGTCATACATTAAGGCTGCTGACTTTACCAGAATTATTAGAAAGTTGGATGGGGTCCCTTATAAAAAAACGTAAGACGGTTGCAAATATGAATAAAATGATAACAAGAAAATATAAAGAAAAAGATCCCGTCTTGGACATTTTGGAGAAAAGACAGGAAAAACTCGGTAAGATTAAAAAGATTTTAATCGACAACAAAGATTTATCTATCCGCTTTGTTCTTAACGCGGAGCAATTGCCCATTGAAGAAACAAAAAAAGCAATTGCCTTACTCGAAAAGTATAATCTTCCAGTAGATGTACTGGTTATCAATAGGATTTTACCTGAAACTGTAGAAACAGAATTCTGGAACAAGAAAAAAGAGCAGGAAAGAAAATACCTTAAACAGATAGAAGAGTATTTTACCAATCAACATCATATAAGAATTCCTCTCTTGGATACTGATATGGGTAAAAATTCAATAGATAACCTAACAAAATTTTTCGATTAATAAAAGTATTCATTTGGATATTTTTGATTTTTATTCTATAATGTTGTTAATAGAATAAAATTGGAGTGATTATATGAATTATCAAATCATATTTACCTTAAGCGATATCGGAAAATTTATACTCTGGGCAGCATTTCTAATTATCCTCGTCTATTTTGTTTTTATTCTAAGACAGATATATGTCGCACTAAAGGATCTTACAAAAGTTGTTGATGATAACAGAGCTCAAATTGATGAGACATTGAAAAGCGCACCTGGCATAACTAGAAATTTTGAAAAAATATCAGCGAATTTATCAAAAGATGTTGAAGCATTTAATAGTACAGTTTCCAATATAGCTTCATTGTCTGAAAAAGTAACAAATATCAAAAATATTAAAGACAAATTTTCAAAGGCTACATCAAAGGATAAAACAGAAAAGAATGAAGAAAATGAAGAAGAAAAAGAAAAAAACATCTTGATTGAAGAGTAAAACACCATTAATCCAATTGCTTATGTAATTGGATTTTACATTTTTTTTAATAACTACAATTATTTCGCAAATATTTGTAGACAATTTTGCTATTATTTGGTATTATTAAATAAAGGGATTGTTATAATCAAATAAGGAGGAAAATTATGAAATCAACTGGTATTGTAAGAAAAGTAGACGAACTAGGTAGAGTAGTATTACCTATCGAACTTCGCCGTAACCTTTCTATTGGGGAAAAAGACGCATTGGAAATCTACGTGGAACAAGATACTATTATCTTAAAGAAATATGAACCTGCGTGTATCTTCTGCGGTCAAGCTAAAGGCGTAAAAAATATTAAAGGCAAAAATATTTGCCCTGAATGTTTAGCTGAAATTGCTTCTATGAAGTAAAAAGGAACCTTGTTAGAACTTATTTCTAACAAGGTTTTTTATTTGTCTAAATATCTATCGCTTCTTTGTACACTTCTTTTTTTGGAATGTCGCGCTCAATGGCAATTTCCTTAATAGCATCTTTCTTTGAAATCCCATCTGAAATTCTTTTTAATAAGTCTTCTTTTATAGAAAGTTTAAATTCTTTTTTTACTTCTTCTTCGTTATTTCCTTCAATAACTATTACAAATTCACCTTTAATTGTCCTGTTTTGTAAAATTTCGATTATTTCATCTATACTTCCTCTTAAGACTTCTTCGAATTTCTTTGTTAGTTCTCTAGCTACAGAAATTTTGCGATTTCCTAAAACTTCGCTCATATCCTTTAAAATCGATACAATTCTATGTGGTGCTTCATAAAATATCAAAGTGACTCTTAAATTCTTCAGTTCATTTAATTTTTTCTTTCTAATCTTTTTATTCCTATCCAAAAATCCTATAAAATAAAATTCTCTTGTATCGAGCCCTGATAGTATTAATCCATTTACAAAAGCAGAAGGACCAGGTAGAACTTCTATGTCTATATTGTTTTCAATAGCGTCTTTGATTAAATCAGACCCAGGATCTGATATCCCCGGCATACCCGCATCAGTAACAAGCCCTATTATTTTCCCACTTAGCAATTCGCCTATTAATTTTTCTCCCGCTACACGTTTATTATGTTCGTGATAACTAAACAATTTGTTCTTAATCTCGAAGTAGTTCAATAATTTTATCGTGTGCCTTGTATCTTCTGCGGCAATTAGATCTACACTCCGAAGCGCTTCTAACGACCTTTCTGTTATATCCTTTAAATTACCAATAGGTGTTGGTATTATTATTAATTTTCCCGCCATAAAAATCATCCTCTTTTATCAAAAACATCCATTTTGACACCATTATATATGTTGTATATCTCTTCTGTATAGTCGCCTTTTATATCATAGACATATAAAGGTTTATGAAATTTCAGTTCAGCGCGCCCACCTTTGTTCGCTCTAACTAAAAACAAGTTTGGTTCTTTATTTATATTCGGACAGATAAATTGAATTTCTTTTGGTTCTAATTGATATTTTTTAAGAAAATAAACCACATCAACCAATCTATTTGGTCTATGAATCATATATAAATTACCATTATGTTTTAAAACCTTGCTCGCTTGTTCAATAATCTCTTCTAGTGTAATCAAAACTTCATGACGCGAAATAGCTTTAGCATCATTTGGATTCCTTATAGCACCATTTGCAATAAAATACGGAGGATTGCAGGTGATTACATCTGCAAAATCATACCCGAAATGTTTAAATGCATCTTTAATATCAATATTCAATATTTCAATTTTCTTCTCCAGCTGATTCATGATTACGCTTCGCCCAGCCATTTCTGCCATTTTGTCTTGAATTTCTATTCCGTAAATTTTTTCAGCTCGAATTTTTGCAGATAAAAGAATTGGTAGTATTGCAGTACCCGTTCCAAAGTCTATCACTTTTGCATTTTTCTTCGCCTTTACAAAATGGCTCAGCAAAACCGCATCTATTCCAAATTTAAAAGAGTCGTTCGTTTGAATTATCTTTAACCCATTTAATTGTAAATCATCAATCGTTTCATTGTCCTTAAGTTCAATCATATGTTTTTCCAAAAAAAAGCTTCTATTTAGAAGCTTTCCCTTTCACCCGAAGTATTTCACTTTTCTCAAACCATTCAATTACTTTTTCGTCATTTTCTTTTTCCTGTCTGAACAAAACCTTGATTTTTTGTTTGAAGATATCAACATCGATTACCATTCCCTCGCCCATTTTCACTGTAACTATCTGACCTTTTGTCGGCATTTCTTTTCTCAACTCAAGATAGGTCTCGTGTTCGTATTTTAGGCAACACATCAATCTTCCACATATTCCAGATATTTTAGTTGGACTAAGTGATAAATTTTGATCCTTCGCCATTTTTATTGATACAGGTTGAAAATCTCCAAGCCAATTGGCACAGCATAACGGAAGTCCGCATTGACCGATACCATTGATGAATTTCGCTTCATCTCTTACACCTATTTGTCTAAGTTCAATTCTTGTTTTAAATATTGAAGCCAAATCTTTTACAAGTTCTCTAAAGTCTACTCTTCCGTCAGAAGTGAAGTAAAAGATGACCTTGTTATTATCAAAAGTATATTCAACATCAATTAATTTCATATCAAGGTTATGCTCTTTTATTTTTTTTAAACAAATTTCTTTTGCTTCAATTTGTTTATAAGCATTTTCTTTGTTTTTTAGTTTGTCATCGGGAGTTGCCACTCTCAAAACTTTTTTCAGCGGTAAAAACAATTCTTCTTCTGGAACATCTCTAGCCCCAATTACAACATTACCAAATTCAACACCCCTTGATGTCTCTATAATAACGTTTTGTCCATTTTCTATCTGAATCCCATCAGGATCAAAATAATATATTTTACCGGCTTTTTTAAATCTAACACCTATTACTATACTCATAATACTCCTCCTGTATCTTAAGTAAACAGTAATTCAAAACAACTGCTGGGTTGACATGATTACTGATAACCTTCTTTGTATTTTCAATAATATTCGAAAATTTTATTAATATTTCTATATCAAAGTAGTTAGATTGCCTTTGCAATTCATTAATATAATTCGCATTAAAAATATTTCCAAAATTTCTGCTTTTCTTTAATATACTTATATCTCTAATCCAAGTCAACATAAATTCTAAGAGTTCCTGTATCTCACTTACTTGTGAAGCAATTTTCAACAACTTATATTCATCATTATTTATGATTGAACTGAATATTTCATTTGGCAACGCACTCAATTGATTGAAGTGATCCGATTCTAAAGTGCTTATAGCCTTAGTGATGGATCCTTGTGAAAATTTGGCTATCTGTGAATAATTCAACTCTTTGTCGTCACTATATTCTTTTAAAAACTCAACAACTTTATCATCGTCTAATACATTGAATTCAATCTCATAACCCCTTGATTTAATTGTATCGATTATTTTATTAGGATTATTTACGATAAGAATTATCACTGCATACGATGGCGGTTCTTCAAATGTTTTTAATAATTTGTTTTGTGCCTCATTCGTTAATTTTTCTGAATCATTAATGATTACAACTTTTTTCTTGCTGACTATTGGTCTCTTTATTAAAAAATCTATCATTTCTAGAATATCTTTAACTTTAATACTTTTCTCCGAATCAATAATTCGGAAATCTGGATGAGTTTTGCCATCAAAGAGATGACATGATTGACAATTCCCACAATACTCTTCAAACTCATCACATAGAAGAGATTTTGAAAATTCCTTTGCTAAAGAAAATTTACCGATCCCTTCATTGCCATAAAAAATATATGCATGGGAAAGTTCTTTTCTATAAATGTGATTTCTTAGTTCGTTTTTAGCTTCTTCATGACCTACTATATTTTCAAACATAAACTGCTCCAAATTTAAAAGATTTCAAAATCAAATATCGGCCAAAATCTAAAAACTGCTTCCCCGATAATTTTCTCTTTAGCAACAAGCCCGACTATACTGCTTCTAGAATCCAAACTGACCGCACGGTTGTCTCCCATCACAAAATACTCATCTTCAGGGATCTCCTCGATATAAACATCGCCCATAGTAACAGTATTGATATATTGTTCATCCAATTTCTCATCATTTATAAAAACTTCACCGTTTTCAATTACAACCTTGTCACCAGGTATACCTACTGCCCTCTTGATTAAATTCTTATTTGTATTTTCACTTACAAATAGGCGTTTAATCGGACTGAGTGTTTGAATATCCCTCTTAGTTAATTTTATATCCGTTTCAAAAGTAACTATGTCTCCATTTTCTATTTTTACTATCTTAGAAATAAACAACATATTTCCTTCAACTAAAGTTGGAACCATTGAAGTATTATAAACCGTTGTGATTCCAAAAAATATATTAAAAATAAATACTACTATCAATGCAAAAACTATTGATTTTGCCCATTCTAAAATTTCTTTAAACAAGTTTAGTCCTCCTCGATTACTGCGATATTTTCTTTGATTTCGCCTAATAAGCCTAGTATATTGACTCCTTCTTCATTAAGCTGCAAAACTAAATGTATCATGCTACTATCTATCTCTTCTCCAGGAATAAGCAGAGGAACCCCAGGTGGATATGGAATAATGAATTCTGAAGCTATCCGTTTAGAAGAATTTCTTATATTAATATCTTCACTCTCGCTATAAAAAGCATCTCGAATAGACATTCTCTTGACAGGTTTCACATACTCTATTGTATCACATCGAGATGCAATTATCAGGTTGTCAAACGATATTGAATCAAGTGCTTTCGATAACATCAAAAAATCTTCTCTTGTATTTGCAATAGAGGGAATCAATACAATTCCTTTTTCATAAGAATACTCAACTTGTATATGGTATTCGTTTCGTAAAATCATTTCCAGCTGGTGATAATCAACTCTTTTATTTTCCTTGTCGACTAAAACTATTCGCATCGGATCCAATACACTATTTTTCATAGCCATTCTTTTTACAAATTTATGATTCTCAAGATTTTCATTGAATTCATTGATAATATTCAATAAATTCTCACTTAATATTTCTCCTTTGTCAGCCATCAGATTCATAGCTGCATCGATTGACGCCATGATAAGATATGATGGTGATGATGTTTGGTGCATCCTTAATAAACTTTCTAGTTTTTCTCGATTGATTCTCTTGCTGTTCAAATGCAAAACAGATGATTGTGTAAGAGCCGGCAGAGTTTTATGAAAACTTTGGATTGCAATATCCGCTCCTTGAGAAATCGAATCATCAGGTAATAATTCAGAAGCTTTCAGGTGAGCTCCGTGCGCCTCGTCCACTATTAAAACTTTTCCGATAGAATGTAGGTAATCGGAGATTTTCTTTATGGGACTTATCACTCCAAAATACGTAGGGCTGGTTAATACCAATCCTTTCGCTTCTGGAAATTTCTCGAAACTTTCTTTGACCGATTCTATGTCTATTGCATTTACAGCACCTGTTTTTTCATCTATATCTGGATAAATATACTCAGCTTCAATTCCTCCTAAGATCAACGCACTATAGACAGAGCGGTGACATTCACGCGAGATAACAAGTTTATCCTTAGGCCTCGCCACAGCCATGACCGCACTGTATATTCCCGCTGTTGAACCATTTACAACGATATAGCTCTTGTTACAGTCATAGTACTTCGCTATCGCGTCTTGCGTTTCTTTTATCATGTCCATAGGATTATGAAGATTATCCGCCCCTGGTATTTCAGTTATATCGTATTTAAAATAATCATAAAAATAGGAAGACAGTAATCTTCCATTTTTATGCCCCGGCATATGAAACGAAATTAAATTCTCATCACTTATTTTTTTTAGTCCTTCAAGAATCCTCATTTCTTTTTATCCTTTCTCGAATAGAACTTACAAATCTTGAATCAGGTTCAATGATCAATTTTCCATGGTTGCCATCTCTTGTGAATTCTATGAAATACCATCGTTTAAAATCTTTGCTCTGAACATATCTGCGCTTTCTAGATACCCTCATATTCTTATTGTTAGGATCATAAGGTTCAAACATCATAATGTTTTGAAAGTTGATATTATAAAAAGTATGATTTGAATGACTTATTATTCGTTCTAGTATCAATTCATTTGAAATTATTTTATATACATAATTCACCATTGAATAAAAAACAATATTATAAATATATATTGCACCTAATCCTACAATTGACAATGCGACAAAACTCGATGTAAGCGGATCGGTGTTTACTAGAATTTGAAGACTTAAATTCATTAAATAAATTGTTATAATCAGCATCCCCACAACTTTTATATAACTGACTCCTTTAGTGGGTAATTCTTGCCTTGTTATTTTTGTCATATTTTCTCCTTTTTCTCTTTCATTAATTGAAACCTCTGTTATAATTATTCTATCACAAAATTAAATAATACCAATATCTTTAGGAGGTAAAAATGTTATCTAAGAAATTATCTAGCGTAACCCCTTCTTTTACTGTGGGAATCAGTACAAAGGTTAAGGAATTAAAGAAACAAGGGCAAGACATCACCAATTTGAGCATTGGAGAACCAGACTTTTTCACACCAGAAAACATTAAAGAAGCTGCAATAGAAGCGATTCAAAACAACTTGACTAAATACGATGCCGCTTCAGGAGTTTTAGAGTTGAGACAGGCAATATGTAAAAAACTAAAAATTGATAATAATTTGGATTATGAAGCAAATCAGATTGTCGTATCATCTGGTGCAAAGCATTCAATAACCAACATACTTATGGCTGTTTTAGACCCTGGTGATGAAGTCATCATCCCAGCACCATATTGGGTGAGTTACCCCGAGATGGTTAAGTTAACTGGCGGAGTTCCTGTTTTCATCGACACGAAAAAGGGAAATTCTTTTAAACTTCAGCCCGAAGAATTGAAGGATGCAATCACGAAAAACACAAAAGCGATATTCATAACAAATCCATCAAATCCGACAGGGACAGTTTACAACAAAGAAGAACTTAAAATGATTGTGGATATTTGTGTTCAAAACGATATCTATATCCTCTCTGATGAAATTTACGAAAAAATCATCTTTGATAAAGAATTTACCAGCATCGCTTCGTTTTCAAAAAAAGCTTACGATTTAACAATAACTATCAACGGTCTTTCAAAATCAGCGTCAATGACCGGATGGAGAATAGGCTATACTGCTTCTAATCTTGAACTTGCAAAAGCAATGGGAAGTATTCAGGGACATTTAGTTTCTCACCCTTCTACCATCTCTCAATGGGCCGCACTTGAAGCTGTCGAGAATTGTGAAGAAGCTACTCAAGATATGGTTAAAATATATAGAACAAGAAGAGATCTAATTATTGAACTCTTTAAAGAAATTCCTAAATTATCTATAATCAAGCCTGATGGAGCATTTTATTTCTTTATCGATATCAGCCAGCTTAAAGATAGCTTGGATTATAAAGACAGTCTTTCATTAAAAGTTTGCGATGATCTATTAGAAAAACAAAAGGTCGCTTTTGTTCCTGGTATCGCCTTCGGTAACGATGAATTTATAAGAATGTCTTATGCAACTAGTTTGGAGAACATTAAAACCGGTCTGGACAAACTAAAGAAATACACTGAATCACTTTAATAAGTAAAAGCGATAGTCTAATAAGATTATCGCTTTTTATTCACTATCAAAACTGGCTCTTTGCTTGATTGATCAATTAAGATGATATTGTTGTCTTCTTTGCAAAAGTTCACCAAATCATCAATAAAACCCGATTTTGAATACAATGCAAAATAGATTTCGTTTGGTTTAATATCTAACTTTTAAACATTTATTTACAATTGATTTTTTACACACTCTCGGATTTTCTTTTCATTACGTTCAACTGTGTCTATATAGTATTTACGACACCAAAAAAGACCCATCCATAGGGATAGGTCTCGCCTCTTACAATGGTGTTAGTCAACGATAGGCTTAAATATTAAAAAAACAATAATTTCACTTAAATCTATATTGCCAAATCAAGCAACGTATTGCGCCACCCAAAAGAAAAACGTTTCAGCAACTACATTGCCAATTATGTCATTAATCCGTAAGTTCATCCCAAGTATTTGAACCAACAATTCCATCAATAGTTAATCCATTATCCTGTTGAAAATCTTCAACTTCATCAATATCTATAGAGCCATAAAACCCCGTTAAGATAGGAGAATAATCATTACATATCAATGCATCTTCAAGGGTAAATACATACAAACCTGATCCCGTATTTGTATAAATGGTCGGATATCCGGTCTGTTCTCTTGCATCAGCATGTACAGAATTAGTGCCGCTAATTACATGCGCATCAACAAATCCTGCATTTGATGCTTTCGTTGCAAAAACTGATGCTGTATATCCCGAAGGAGTAGTCATGTCAACAGCAACCCCTGCTTTATGCTGAGAATACTGTACCCCTCCGACGGCTGCATTATGAAAGCCATTCCGATATCCACAATTCACACTGATATCACCAACAACTGCTACTAACGCATCCCAACTATCGGTAAAGTCGTCACTTATAGCCACCTTGTTACTGTAAAGCTTATCGTTGTCATCGGAATACGGGGCAAACTCCCACACTTGCAATCCATCAGCCAGATAAGCAGTTCCAGAGAGATTTGATACGCTCCAATATCCTTGATCACTATTCCATACAAATACTTCATATGTTAGATTTTTTAATTCAGTTTCTGTTGGATTATTCACCGGATAATTAGAATAATATGCAAAGCTGAACGATGCATTAACAGCAAAAACCATAAACAACATTATCAATATAGAAAACAATTTATTTAATCTTCGAAACATATAAGTTCCTCTTCAGCAATTATTTGAAATATCAATCTAGTAGAATCTATATATCCAAATACTCTAATCTAATCAATCATCCTCTATACCGTATTTTTCCTGTATGGCTTTCATTTCTTCACCTAACCTGCAAAATTTTTCTAGCAGAAGATCCATTTCATTTTGATACTGAATACATTTATCTAGATTTTTTTCCTCGTTTAAAAGATTTTCAAGCTGACCAAACTCCAAAGCCACTATTTTTTTCTCTTTCGCAACCGGAAAATATTCTCGCTCATAATCATTTTTAGGCTCTTCATCATATATTGTAGGCCTGTATTTTGCCCGTTCCAACGATTCATTGTCACTGAGATCCACTCGTTTGGCTTCTCTTTGTCGCCTTTCTTCTTCGGTTCTCGTTTCAAGATAATAATCATAAAAAGTATACTCTTCAGTGAACTCAATGCCGTCGGTGTTGAGAATCCTTGTGTCACTTTTCATTTCACCGCCTGTTTCTTCCAAGATTTCCTTTTCACGTTCAGTATATGTTCTTGCATACACAAACAACGGAATAGATATCAGCATGATCGCAATAGCAATATAAACACTTCTCCGATTTTTCATATCATACTCGCCTCCCATATGTCTTTTGATCATTTATTACTCACCTTTACCAACTGAAAATTTGAGTTGGTAATAAAACATATCTTAAATCTTCTATTATATTGTGTCATATTTGATCAAAATAACAGTCTATTCTTGTATTAAAATCTAAATTAAATCCACTTAAGCCTAGTCAAAGTGTAACGTCATCATAAACACCATAAAAATATTTAAAATTCTACCATTCTCTTTTTAAAGTGCTTTGACTTTTTCAGGAACTTCGTCCTGATAAAAAATAAAACTGAATCGTGTTGATGCAACCTGTGCAACAACTAATGCCAAACTAGCAAACGTTGTTCCTGCATATTTACTTAGAAATTTCAGTCTCTTCATCTTTTTCACCTCCTCGTACCATACTCCCTATGAATAATGAAACAGATGCTGTCAATGCACCCATCATAGTGCTTAATGAAATGATGCTACTTGTCCCAAACAACATCGACAACACTATACAAAATCCAACTAGAATCAAACCAGTAATCCTGCTGCTTTTTTTAGCTTTGCTTAACTCCATCACATTCAGCTCCCTGTTTTTATGATCTACAGGAGCAAAACGAAAAATACTCAATAGGATTATCGCATATATTGTATAAATCAGCGGATACGTCATATGACTTTCAATTAAATTAATCAAGATCATGCTAACTACGTACCCCGAGAAAGTTAAAATATTACATCTCTGTGGCGTTTTAGCATGATATCCTCCAGCAATCATTCTGATTGGAATCATCCCTATAAAAAAGAACACCGTCTCAATCCACGTATCAATCATTGTTGCCAAAAATCCAATAATAACAAACGTCATAAAATTGATAAGGATTTGTTCGGTGCCATATCGATATATATCAGCATCATCGTCATGGATAATATTTTCCTGTATTAAAAAAGATGTTATCGTATCTGCAAATTGTCTAACCATCTAAATACTCCTTTAACAATCTACAAATACAATAACATCCTTATTATTTTTTTCAATAGAAAAGGTACGAAATACCCCTGAAAAGCAACGAAATCTCCCAACTAGTGATAATTCTCCCTAATATGACCCTATATTAATATCTGGTATCATCATTTTTAAAACAAATACTTCTTCTTGCAAATCAGTTTGATAAACCCCACCATATTTTTCTATAACCTCTTCCATATTTCCTGTTCCTGTTCCTGTTCCAAGCTCATCTTTTTCCTGATATCGTTTTGATGAAACATATCTTCCATTTCTCTTTTTAATCGTGCTCAAATCATAAGAATTTTTAACTTCTATCAATACACTGTCCCGTTTATATTTCACTTCCAGCACGATTCGTTTCTTCATCTGTTCATCAGTCAATCTTTGGCAGGCCTCAATGGCATTATCCAACGCATTCCCTAAAATAATACATATATCCATATCATCAATTTTAAATTTTCCAGGAACCATGACTTCGTATTCAAATTCAATCCCTTTCTCAGCAGTTCTGGATTTCCTATTGCTGAGCAAAGCATCTACAACCATATTGCCAGATATGATTCCCCTTTTGCTAAAATCAAGTTCATCATTCAACTTATGGATATATTCCAAAGCTTCACGGCATCGCCGATTTGCCAAATACCCATCCAAAGCAACCAAATGGTTGAGCATATCGTGGCGTATTCTCTTCACTTCATTATAGCCGTCTATTACATTGCTCGATATGATTCTTCTGCATCAACATTTGCTTTTCCCTGAACCTGAATTGATTATTTTCATTCACTTGCAAGACTATGCTGTCAAACAAGTAGAATACAATGAGATTGATATACAAGATTGAAGTACACGCAAGGACAGAGACGGTGTTGAATTCATTCTTCAGAATCGGTTCATACACACTTGTAACAGATAATACAATACTGAATACTGGAATTGAAAGAATGAACAGCCACGACTTCAAAGACACCTGCGAGGCATCTCTTTTCTTAAAGCGAATGATTACTCCTACAAGAAGAATCAACAATATTTTTGAAACAACGCCGCCCAAAAGCAAGAGCATCATATTATGACGGATATCATTCAATACATTGCCAAAAACAGCTATAATCAAGAGTACGGCAATCAGCTCCATTGAATAGAAAAAAGATGGGCAACAATAAAGAATACACCAAAACTGATCGGTAATAAAACATTTGATTTTTCAATCAAATATGTTGTGATTTTATTTTTTGTTATATGCGACATGAAATAATAGCCTGTTTCTCAGTGCCCTCTATAACCGGTTTTTTACTTTCTTTATAATAAAGAAGAGTCCAAAATTTGAACTCTTCTTTGATATCCATAGATTAATTATCTCTTTGAGAAAATTACACCCTGCAATTTCAACGTCTTGGATGCTGTTTGTATATTACTCGTATATTTCTTTTAAAAATGATTATACTCTAAGATTCACTTATATGCCCAATTATACTGAAAGAAAATACTCTATTTCATACTGACGAATTACACTATATGCTCATATTACAACGATTTAATAGATTTATTTTAGTTTCATTATCGCGACAAACAGAGTAACATTTGCAGCAATGTTTAAAGTCATAACAGGAATGGCTATTAGATATCCTGCTAATGCATAATTATGAATTTCAATAATTTGACTATTAAGCATATAGCTGAAAATCATACTATATAGATCGCTAAATAACATTATCGAAAAGTAAATTGTAGCATATTTTGAAAATGCTGACTTGATTTTTAAACTTAGGACCAATCCAATAATTGAAGGTATAATCATTATCTTAGACCTATCCTTATTTCATCCCATTCAGTTCCAGTAAGCATTGCATTATTAACATACGCAGTCCCAATAACTGACTGGGTATACCCTTTTGTGATAATAAAAACAACGTAAGTATGATTCGGGGTTAAACTCTCAGTTTCAGATTCGTCATAACTTCCAGCTACTGATTTATAATTGGGACCACCTGTGCTATATACTACATTATCATATTTAACATTTTCAGTCATAACATACTCACTATCAGTTGCGTCATATAATCTAAAACTTGTAATCAATTGGGAACTACCACCAATTGCACTAACTCCTAGATTTCCAACAACATCTACATCGTCTACTTCAATATCAGCTGAAACAGCTGATGATCCTGTATATTTAAATCTGTAACCAGTCCATGCCCAAACCTCACCATCCAAATCTAAAAGTCCATCAAGTACTTGCACTTCATTTTCTGGAGGATATAATGTGTATTCAGCTGAAGCATTGTCATCACAATACGATTTCGCTTCATTAGCAGAGTTAATAACAAGAACTCCAGAAGATAGATTTGGAACTGTAGAAGGTATCCCTGTATAAGAAGAAGATCGAATAACGTTTAATTGATTCTCCTTAATAATACTTGTGTTTTCAATTAATCCTTCCAAAATCATCTTTTCCGTTTCGTAGTTTGCGTTTAACAACGACTCGATCTGTTCTTCAGCCAGGTCTTCATTCTTCCTTAATTCAACTTCAAATTTTTCATTCAATTTACGCACTTCTTTATCAATTGAGTCGCTATTATTTGCATATGCAACTGACATCAATGAAAACAATAACAACATTACTAACATAATACTTACAAATCTTTTCATCATCTAATCATCTAACCTCCTAATTTCATATATTGCATTCGTCGACCATATATTATCATTCTATCTATATTATGTCAATTCAGCGACGTATTGTGTATCTTTATCACTTAGAACTATGTTAATCGTTCGATATAATAATTAAGGAAAGAATTTGGGCACTTCAAATTTAACATTTATAGATGATGATTTCTACAGAAATTCCGCAAAAAATCCTATTGTTTTTTACTACAACAAAGCACATTTCCAAAATGGTTTTAGTACTCATCTACGAAACGTGAGTGAATAGTTACCTTTTATTTTATATAGTCAAGACTATTATAGTTACGACTATATAAAATGTTCTTCGTAGAAAAAAACCACGAATAGCTTAATGCTCTTCATGGTCCTTTATTATTTCGTACTTGATTCTTAATCGAATGACAACTGACCTAACGAGCCCGTTGTATCATTAAGATAAAATTCACCGTCTTCACCTAAAATGTAGGTGCTTTTTCTTTGAAGCCCGTAGTTCCTATCTATGAACTGTCCTTCCTCTTCAATGATCAACATTATTGAATCGTTCTCATCATTAATTTCAACATTCTCAATTGTAACTTCTTCATCCAATATGGTCGGTATCCAAATCTCTTTTTTCAAAACATAGTTGCCGTCATCCTGCTTTATAGCAACATGTGTAAGTAGATATGATGAATAATTACTAGAAAAACGCGCCATTTTGTCTTGAAACTCCGTTACTGTAAAAGAAGCGTTTCCTTGAGCATCGATAAATTCAATAAAAGGTTTCCAAGAATCAACTAACAATTCTTTTGCAAACTCAGTGTTAGTGTATGCATCATAATTCGGTTCATCATGTGAACATGCCCCAAACACAAAAACACTTACAATTGCAAATAAAATAAAAACATATCCTTTTTTTCTCACAATCTTTCCTCCTTCTATTTAACCAAATATCTTTTTATGATATTTCTTCAGATTCATATGAACAAATAAAATATACCATAATCATTTATTATTGTCAACTAATGTAATAATATACTTTTTTTGTGCGGGCCTGTTCGTTAAATACACTCATAGAAAAAGACCACAAAAAGCATTATGCTCTTCATGGTCTTTTATTATTTATTTGGGTCTATATGAACTTTTAAGCGACACTATTCGATTAAATACTAACTGTCCCTCTTTT
>DAOURC010000046.1 GCA_030625285.1 Eubacteriales bacterium | reverse complement strand
CTTTTTTTACTAGTGGAGTACCTACTACCTCGACGATGAATCTTACTTCATCTTCAGGTTGATACTTCACTTTGTTATCATCAAATTTTTGATCTGATATAACTACGTTCTCTAAATTTGGTCTTTCGACTTTTCTTAAATCTTTTGAATAATCTAAAAAGTATTGAGAATCAAAATTGTTTTCAAGATCCGCACCTACCTCAGTAGGCATTCCTTCAGTTTCTTCAGCTATTACGAAACTGAATGATGACATTATCATTGCTATCGTTAAAACAATAGACAACCATTTTTTAAATTTCATTTAACGCATTCCTCCTTTGATTTTAATTTTGTAAGATCTTTGTACCTCTCCCTCCCCGATTGTTATTTTTTATGTTGTTTTTACTCTTTTATATTACCCAGTAATACAAGCATCTCACAAATTCGGCAAATAAATTACTACCTATTACACTTATTCTAGATATTATTAGAAAATCCTTCTAATTATGTTAAAAAAAAATTAAATATGTCTAATAATATTTATTCATATCAATAATATGATATTTAACCTCAAATTCTACACATTCAAACTTCATTTCAAAATATATAATTTGTTATAACGCATAGATTTATAGTCATAAAAATTATTTTTCCCGATAATTTTTATATGCATTATTCGAGAATACCAACGATAATTTCTTTTTTCTCTCCTTACAACTAGATTGGTGATAAAAGCCTGAAGTCAAGTGAACAACCATAAAATCGGCTGACGCATCATCTTAAATATCGTAAAGTGTAAGTTATAAAAATTGCTTGACTCAATTTCGATATTCACAATTCACCACTCCATAACAATATTGATATAAACTGTCAAAAAAATAAATGGTATAATAAGAACACAGAAGCTACATGGTCGTTTTTATTTAAAAAAATATGAAGGGAGATGAATTTCTTGAAAAAGAAAATATTGATTAATTTAAGCTTGATGTTGATATTGCTAATTGTAATTCCATATTCCAATTCTTACGGAAGCATATTCGTCGGACATTGGTCAGAAAATTATGTAGAACATGATTTTTATAATAATTATTTTGAAAGTCATATTCAAAAACTGCAATCAGAGTTAATATTGAATACCGCGATTACAAAAGAAAATTTTCTAAGAATATTTACAGAGATAGCTGAGGACAAAGTTGATATTACACTCGAGGAAGATGAACTGTCAAAGCCGTTACTAAGGAAAACTGCGGTGACATGGCTGATAAACGCCATAGAACACGAGGAAATGATAACTATGAATGATACAAAGGAAAATAAGTTCATCGACTTAGAAGGATTACAAGACAAGGAAAAAGAGAATATTTTTAAAGCCCGCAATATAGGCTTGGTCAATGGTTACTCGGAGACAATTTTTGCACCAAATGATAACGTCACTTATGCACAAGCGATAGTTCTGCTTCAAAGACTAAGAAAAAATCCATATTTAAGAGATGATTTGATTCCATTTAAAGTCATAGATACAATAACCGAGCATACAGAACAACGTGAAGGTTTATTTGTCACAGAAAAAGATGAAAAAATCATAGTGACTATAGTTCAAAGATTCAATACTTCTGGTTATAGATTAGAAGTTGCTAACATAGTTAAGCTTGACGATTCGAAATATGGAATCAATACGAATGTTATCAGACCGAATCCCAAGTATATGGTTTTGCAAGTCATTTCATTCGTTAGAACTACAATAGAAATCGACAAAGAGCATTTAGAGTCAAATTATACTTTTGAAATATTGAAAGACTCAATAGAAATGAATTCATTTCAAGACAAGTAAAAAAGCATAAAACAACTGGGGGAAACATGAATGGGGAGTAAATCAAAAAAAAATACAAAAGATGTCAAAATAATCAAGACTAAAAACAAACTATATGAAGCAGCTATTTTCTCGCTCCTTTCAATACTTTTATTTATGCTACCTTTTTATAGAGGTCTATATTTTCAAGGAGAAATAATGATAGCTCATATATCTTCATTATTTCTTCTTTCTATTTTCTTGCTCAATAAAATTATCAACAAGGAAAAGCTGGAAATAAATCGCCATACGGATTATATAGGCATATTGCTAATCGCAGCGTATTTGCTGCCTATAATTTTCTTCCAATGGGCGAATCTTAGAGACTCGATAGGTATGGTGCTTTGGAGTGTCAATACTTTCGCCATATATTTTATGACTAAAGAATACGCTAAAGAAGCCATCTATAAAAAATTGATACTAAATACTATACTCGCAAGTGGAGTGGCGGTTATATCCATCGGGCTATTGGCTTCATTCGGCTACGTAGAATACGCAGATGCCGTAATGGGAAATAGAATTTCTTCAACATTCCAGTATCCCAACACTTTGGCTGCATATAGCATGATGCTGTTTTTCATTACATTCGGTATGATGACTGCAGAAAAGAAGTATTGGTTAAAAACCGTTTATGCAATTGTTGGATTTTTGATGTTCTTTGTATTTGTGTTTACTTATTCAAGAGCGGCATGGCTTATATTCCCTCTTATCGCGGTTATATATTTTATTGCCATACCATATAAAGACAAGGCAAAAGCAATTTTTTATGCATTCTCGGTAATAGCACCAACGATTTTTCTGATACAACCATTCACTAAACACCTTGCCGCCACAGAGGAGATTAAAACGCAGGCACTAACGACACTACTGATTGGAATGGCAGCCTTCACACTTATACATATAATCTCAGATAGAATCATCAATCTGATTAATAAAAATCATATCAAATACATATTTATTGCATCTGCATTGGCGGCAGCAATTACAATTGGATTTATCTTTGTCGCAGTCAACGCTACAGAAGCAATAGAATTCGATAATATGAATATTGAAGAAAACAAATCAAATTACCTCACGAGAACAATTAAAGATATTTCGAATAGTGAAGACTATGTTTTAAAACTTAATGTAGAAGGAATCAGCCAAGACGAGAAACAATGGCCATGGAGAGTACGAATAACCAGCTCTAGTGAAGATAACAAATCGAAATTAATAGTGCAAAGATTGGGAGATCTAAATGAATCAGGTGAAATACTGATTCCATTCACTACATTCGAGGATACAGACAGCCTAGTTATCCAGTTGTTGACCCTCTTTCCCAAAACAAAAGCAACTTTCAACAATGTTGAATTAACGGATGATGAAGGAACATCGATTCATGAAGTTCCACTGAAATATACATATATACCAGAAGCGATCATGAGTAGAATCAATAGTATAGACGTTGAAAACAATAGCGCTCAAACAAGAATTTATTACGTAATAACAGGTGCATCTATGTTTAAGAATAGTCCGATAATAGGTGCTGGTGGAGGTGCTTGGAAAGCTCAGTTCAGCAGGTATCAAAACGAACCTTTTTTCAGTACACAAACGCATAATTATTACATCCAAACAATAGTAGAAACAGGGATATTCGGGATATCGCTCATCTTTCTTTTGATTGCACTACTTTTATATATGCTGGTACTGGCGGCTCTAGAAAAAAACATTGTTCAAATATCTATAATAACCGGTTTACTTGCATTGCTTGCACATAGTGCATTAGACTTCAACTTTTCTTTTTTATCGATTGCGTTGATATTTTGGGCTTTACTTGGGAGTATGCAACCTCTTGATGATAGCGTTAAATTCAAGCAGCCGGTATTTAGATTATCGCCAATGGTTGTTTTGCTGGTGACTATACCACTATTGATCTTCACAGCGTCTTTATATAACGGGCATGCTTATGGAGTTAAAGCTGTTCAAGCGGCAGAATCGGGCGATTTTGCACGCGCAACTGAATGTTTTCAAACCGCTGTAAAGAGGGATCCTTTCCAAAACACATTTAGAATGGATTTAGGTCATCTATTAAGGCAAAATTCGAATAACCTGAATCGAGAAGAGATGTTCCTAGCGGCTGAAGAACACTATTTAAAAGCTTTAAAAGCCGCACCTGGCAATTCATCTATGCTACAGCAAGTTGCGTCATATTTCATATCGGTGGGACAATTTGACAAAGCGATAGAATCAATAGATAAAAGTGTGGCATTTGCACCTTTAAATCCTACTATGTACGAACAAAAACTAACCGCATACACTACCATAGGGAGCTATTTGATCGATAACGGTAATTTCACTACAGGGTTGGAAGTTTATAAAGAATCTCTGAGCATCATCGATAGTATGACATTAGTAAATGCCGACCTTAGAGAAAAAATCTCATTTACAGATGATACAATCTAGAATATAAATAGAGTCAAATATTTTATCAACAACGCTGATAATCTACAAAGATTAAACAGGTTAGCCGATTTTACATATGCACAGTACCTCACTCTGGATGTGGACTCAAATGACATTCCAGACACATGGAGACATTGGAAACCTGCTAATTCAAACTTGGAAACGCAAGTGAATGAAACCGGTGTCATTATTTCAAACGACAGCGAAGTTGGAGCCGGAATAAATTCAGATAAGTTTGAACTGAAGCCATCAACAACATATGCTTTAGAAATCGAATTGACTGAACTTAAACAGATAGATTACATTCAATTCTATGTGCTGAGTAAAACAGGAAAACATGTTCAATTTCATCAATCAGGCATACCAGAAACATCAGATGGCAAACATATATTTTTATTCAAGACAACTGAAGATATCGAAGCTGAAAACCAATATATTAGAATAGATCATCTGGGCAATACAGAAGAAACCTTTACGGTTGAAAGTATTCAAGTGTTCTTGAGTGAAGAGGACCTTGATTGAAAGTCAAAACGAAATATCAACAGATAAAGAACCTCTATTTAACGATAGAGGTTCTTTTATAAAATAGAAAAGCAAAGTTTCAGAATAAAAGTAGAATTAACAATTGAAACATTACTCAAGTATAATCATTCCCATTATTTCATATCATTTATTATCTCTTCCGCTAATCTCTTATTTATATCAGCTTGCAATAATAAATATAACAATAGCTGTGTTTTATTTTCTTCCTTCTTCGCTAAATCCTTTGTTTCATCCAATACTTTCCTATGAATGTCATTGAATTGTTTATAAAATTCATCTACATTCAATTCATCTTCAAATATTTTCTCGATGTCGTTTATAGAAATAATGTTCTTAAGAAAATAAACCATAATCATTTTTGCCATATGGTCCCTATTATATTTTTTCTTTACCGGTTTTTCTATTATTCCAGCCTTTACATAGTTGTTGATCATCGTTTTGGTCAGAATCTTATCATTATCATCTTTTTTAAATATCCCTATCCGATTTTCCAAGTAACTAGTCACCTGATCCATATACAGCTCTATTTCGGGAATATCTTCATACTTTATATCTTTAAAATCAAGCATATCATTTCTCCTTTTCTATCATTATATAGTATTCAATACTATTTCACAAAGTTTTTATCACAACCTATTGACATATGCGTATCATGTGATTATTATAAGTATATAAAGTAGTATTCGATACTATATACGGAGGAGATTTTTATGAAACTAAAACTTAGAGAACCAATCAATTCAATAACACATTTTGTCGGCGCACTTCTTTCAATCGTCGGATTAATACTTTTACTTAAGATCTCGATCGAATCTGGTGATATCATCAAAATTTTATCGTCGATAGTATTTTCACTTGGCTTGTTTGGACTTTATTTGACTTCTTCCATATACCATGGAGTTTATAAAAAACTCATACTTTTTAGAAAACTAGATCATATCATGATATATTTTCTAATTGCAGCTTCATATACACCTATATGCCTTGTAACTTTAAAAGGCAAAGTAGGTTATATTATGATTTCCATCATTTGGTCTCTCGCAATAACAGGAGGAATAATAAAGATTTTTTGGCTTAATGCACCCCGCTGGCTCTACACGAGTTTTTATTTAATCTTAGGTTGGGCGGCTATCTTCATATTTTACCCACTATATAAAGCACTTCCTACAACGGCATTATTGTTGTTTATCAGCGGAGGTCTTCTATATACAATAGGTGCAATCATATA
>DAOURC010000006.1 GCA_030625285.1 Eubacteriales bacterium | reverse complement strand
ATAATACTATTTGTCCATTTTCATCATCTATCCTTACTATTTCAAATTTGATTTTTTCATCGACATTCAATTTTTCTTCTTCAATTTCTATCCTCGGTACAACTCCATCATACATATGTCCGATAGAAACAACAACATCGTCATTTCCAATAGAATATACTATGCCTTCTACTATCATCCCTTCTTCAATTTTTATCGTTTTTTCGTCAAATTCTTTCATTAATTCTTCCATATTTTTTTCTTCCATAAGTGATCACCTCTGATATCAGTATATCAATTTTTCCGGAAATGGGGAAATAAAAAAACTGCCAGTTTCTCAACCAACAGTTTTTTGCGTTCGATTATTTAATTTCTGTTTTATATTTCTCGATTTCAGATGGAGATGCATATACAAAATGATTCGGTATAATTTCAACTATTTCAGGTGTTTCTACATCATAATTGTGTACCGATGCATCATATGAAAATCTTTTTCTTTTCCGCTCTGTTATCGGATCTGGTAAAGGTATTGCTGATAATAATGATTTTGTGTATGGATGTAGAGGATTCTTAAACAAGTCCTCACTTGTAGCCAACTCTACAATCTTACCTTTATACATTACAGCAATTCTATCAGATATATATTTAACCATAGAAAGATCATGAGCAATGAATAAATATGTTAAATCCTTGTGCTCTTTCAAATCATTCATTAAATTTATTACCTGAGCCTGAATAGATACGTCAAGCGCCGATATCGGCTCATCCGCTATTATCAGTTTTGGCTCTACAGCCATCGCTCTAGCAATACCGATTCTCTGTCTCTGTCCTCCAGAAAATTCATGTGGATATCTTTCCAAATGCTGCTCATCCAAGCCAACAAGTTCAAGCATCTCAACAACTTTGTCTCTTCTTTGTTTTTCACTAGTTGTCATTTTATGAATATCTAATCCTTCTGCAATAATATCTTCAACTTTCATCCTTGGATTCAAACAGGCCATCGGATCTTGAAAAATCATTTGAATGTTTTTGTTTACATAAGCATTGTCTTCTCTACTTATTTTTCCGTCAATTCTTCCACCATTCATATACACTTCGCCAGAAGTTGGCTTATACAATTTAATAATAGTTCTTCCTGTTGTAGATTTTCCCGAACCCGATTCTCCAACTAGTCCGAATGTTTCACCTTTATATATCGAAAAGCTAATATCGTCTACAGCCTTGACAACTTTTTTCATCCCAAGCTTGAAATGTCTTGATAAATTTTTGACTTCTAATATAATTTCTCTATTCTCCATTATTCACTCACCTCACTGAAACGTTCTTTTCGCTTAACGATTATTGCAGGTGGAGTTACTTTAGGAGCATACTCATGAAGTAACCAAGTTGCTGCATAATGCGTTTCTGAAATTTTGAATAATGGTGGTGCTTCTTCAAAATCTATTTCCATCGCATATTCACTTCTAAGTGCAAACGCATCTCCGACTGGAGGATGAAGTAAATTTGGTGGTGTTCCGGGAATCGCCAGCAATTTTCCTTCTGTCTCTAAATCAGGCATAGAAGTCATAAGTCCCCAAGTATATGGATGGTAAGGGTTGTAGAAAATTTCATTGCTTGTACCGATTTCCACTATTCTACCAGCATACATAACCGCAACTCTATCTGCAACATTCGCCACAACACCTAAATCATGCGTTATAAATATTACCGCTACTCCAAGTTTCTCTTTCAAATCATTCATAAGTTCAATTATTTGCGCTTGAATTGTAACATCAAGTGCAGTAGTCGGCTCGTCTGCAATAAGAATTCTAGGTTCGCATGCAAGTGCCATAGCAATTACTATACGCTGTCTCATCCCACCAGAAAATTGATGCGGATATTGTTTCATTCTAGAAGCAGGTTCTGGAATCTCAACGAGTTCGATAAGATTCACAGCTCTATCATGCGCCTCTTTTTTAGTAACATCATGATGCAGTTTGATAGTTTCAGTAAGTTGTTTCCCTACAGTCATAGTAGGATCTAAAGAAGTCATAGGATCTTGGAATATCATCGCAATCTTATTACCTCTTATACTATGCATATCTCTTTCTTTCATTTCTGTAATTTCATTGCCTTCAAACATTATACTTCCATTTTTATAATAACCATTAGTTGCCAAAAGTCCCATGATAGCTTTAACTGTAACTGATTTTCCAGATCCAGATTCCCCTACAATAGCTAGAGTTTCCCCTTCATACAAATCGAAAGTAGATCCTCTAACAGCTTGCACATCACCAGCATAAGTTCTAAAAGAGACTTCGAGATCTTTAACTTCTAATATTTTATCTTTCATCTTTCCATTCTCCTTTCGATTATCTCATGCGTGGGTCTAATGCATCTCTTAATCCATTTGCAAGTAAATTAATAGATAACATCAGCATAACCATTATAAGTGCAGGTATAAGTAACATTTCAGGTATTGTTTGAATAGCTTCATAACCATCTTTTACCAAAACACCAAGTGATGCCATAGGTATCGGCAACCCTAAACCTATGAAAGTCAAGAATGCTTCATAGAATATTGCACCTGGTATAGTGAATGTAGCCATTACAACAATTTGTCCAATAATATTTGGGAATAAATGTTTTGTCATCAATCTTGCTTTTGAAGCTCCCAATGTTCTAGATGCTAAAACATACTCCAAATCTCTAAGTTTTAAAATTTGAGCACGTACAACTCTTGCTACACCAATCCATCCAGTTAAACTCATCGCCAAGATCAATATAATCAATCGTATTACAGGAACGGTTAGAGGCACTGGTGAAATCGAGTTGATCGCAGCACTTATCGGGTCTTGAATAGCTAGGAAAATAATCATCAGCACAAGCGCCGGTATACTTCCTATGATTTCTGTAAATCTCATCATAACAGTATCTAGCATTCTCCCGCCATAAAAACCAGCTATTGTTCCATATATGATACCTAATGTAAAATCTATAATAAGTGATGCAAAGGCGATGATCAATGATACCCTTACACCTATCCATACTCTAGTCCAGATATCTAAAGCAAGTTTATCTGTTCCAAACCAAAAATATAAATTCTTTATATTTTTTATTTCATAATAATCCGCTTTTATTTTAATCATTTCTATGCCGTATTTATCAATAGTTGATTTAACAAATTCAAAATTCCCTTGCTGATATTTAGTATATTCACTTGAGAGTTCATCAAAAGTAATAGTTACTTCTTCACCAGTTTTGACAATTATGATATCCGCCATCAATACATCATTTTCATCTTCATAAACACTTTTAAAATTAATATCATACGGATGATAAGGTATTCCTAATTTATCAATCAAGGCTTGCTTGTTTGTGATTTTTCTTAAATCATTGAATTCTATTGTTTTAGGTAAAACACCTATCACTAAGTCATATGATCCAATTTCTATTTGAGCAACTCCATCAAAGATACCTATTTTCTCTAACCCTGGTACTCTTGGAGGTAAAAATGCAAGTCTTTCTTTTGCAATTTCCACGCCATCTTCATCTAAAATAATTGGTGCCGCATCATATTTATAAACTGTTCCGTCTTCATTCTTTTGATTTACCATTCTTGTCGGTGCAATAATAGCAACAAGTAATATTATTATAAGTATCCCTAGACCAAACATTGCAGCTTTATTTAACTTAAGTCTTCTCCAAGCATCTTGCCAAAATGACAAACTTACAGCTGATAGTTTTTCTGCAGCTGCAGTATCGCTTTTTGTAAAAACGAATTTTCCCTTTGAAATATTCATTTTATGCTTCACCACCCTTTAATCTAATTCTAGGGTCTATTATTCCATAAAGTAAATCTACTATAAGTACTACTACTATAAATAATAAACTATAAAACATGTTTACACCGAGAATAAGAAAATAATCATTTGTATTTACAGCATTGACCATAAGTGATGATAATCCTGGAACTCCATAAAATCTTTCTATAATTAACGAACCAGTCATAAGTCCGATTGCCATCGGTGCTATTATTGTTACAACTGGAATCATGGCATTTCTTAAAGCATGCCTAACTATAACCTGCGATTTATTTAATCCTTTAGCTCTCGCTAATAAAATATAATCACTATTTAAAACCTCAACTAATTCAGATCTCATATATCTCATAGTTGATGATATGACGAATAACGCCAATGAAAACGATGGTAATATTGTCGAATAAAACGATTTCCAAAGTGTGATTCCCTTGTCTAGATTTACTGGACTATATAAGAATGGAAACCACCCTAATTTTGCACATAAAAAATATTGGAAAAACGCAGCTAACACAAACGAAGGAATGGACACCCCGAGTACACCTAATATGGTGACTGCGTGATCAATGCCGGAATTCCTATATATGGCGGCTAAAGCCCCAAATATTATTCCTACAATGACTCCAAACGCCAGTGCTTGAGCACCTATTTTCACTGTATGTGGTAATTTAGAAAGTATTAATTCTGTAACAGGTTGATCTTGTAATTTGAAAGACACACCCATATCTCCATGTAAAACGCCTTTAAGATATCTTGTATATTGTACAAAAGGAGGATCATTTAGATTATATTTTCTCATCATAAGCTCTTTTTGTGCTTGCGTAATTTTGGGATTATCAAAAGGAGTTCCTGGCATAAGTCTTAGTAAAAAAAAGTTAATCGTCAATATCAAGAATAATGTTAAAACAATTAACGCAATTCTTTGTATTGTATATCTAACCATTTATAACGCCCCAATCAATTATTTATTCTTAGTGATAAAAGTCTTGGTAAGTTTTTATACTCACCAAGACATTTTATTCTACTGTTTGTTACATTTACTTAACAAAGTACTCTATTTAGCTATGTCTACCCACTTGAATAAATAATCTGGTCCAAATGATTGTGGGAACCAATTTTGTAATGCAGGATCTCTAAGTGCAATTCCAGCACGTTGATATAATGGAACTATAACTTGATCATCTTCAAGTAAAACTTTTTCAAGTTGAACTAAAGCTTCAAAACGATCTTTAGCTTTATCAGGAGCAGTTAACTCACCTGATTTAGTTGCTTCGATAACAGCATCGTAATCAGCATTAGCATATTTACCAGAGTTATAATCTCCATCAGTAATCCACATATCCATCCAAGTCATAGCGTCTGGATAATCAGGACCCCAACCAGCATAATTCAATTCAAAATCGCCAGTTTTTGATCTTAATAATTTCTCAGAAAACGGTAATGCAATAATATTTACTGTTAATCCAGGTAAATTCTTTTCTAATTCATTTTTAATATGTGTAGCTACTTTACCAGAAGTTTCACCTTGGTAAGTAATCAATTCAAATTCTACTAAATCTCTACCTTGGTCAGTTAAAGCTGCATTCCATAATTCTGTAGCTTGTGTAGGATTATAAGCGTTGTATCCTTCTAATCCACCAAACATATCTTCAGCAACTTCTCTGAAGTCTTTGTTTTCATGATTAGCAGAACCTTGGAATCCTCTAGGTACAAAGTAATCCGCTGGTAAAGAACCATTAGCAAATATAACGTCAGTAATATATGTCTTGTCTAATCCCATGTTGATAGCTTTTCTTACATTTGAATCAGATAATAATACTTTATCTGGAGTAAGTTTACCATTTGCTTGATTCATCTCTAAGTAGAATAATACAGTATCTTCTCTTGGAGTTGCATCAGGTCTGTTTCCGTATTTTTCAACATTTTCGCCAGATAAACCAGCAGTCATGATTTCGCCGTCCAAATACATTTGAACAACTGTATCATTTGAAACGCCTTCAATAACTCTGTAGTCTATTTCATCAAGAGCTACATTTGAAGCATCCCAGTATAAATCATTTTTAACTAAATAATGTCTTTCAGAAAGTTTCCACTCCTTGAATACAAATGGTCCATTGTATAAGAAAGCGTCTACGTTCTTACCATATTTGTCGCCTTTTTCCGTTACAAATGCTTCATTTGCAGGGAAGAATGATGGGAATGCCATCAAGTCAACAAAGTAAGGAACTGGATTTGATAAATGTACAACAAATGTATAATCATCAACTACTTCGATTCCTAAATTAGCAATTAATTCATCAAGTGCTGTATAAGCCATTCCTAAAGAACCATATGTTTCTGTGAAACCACCTTCATAATCAGCAATAGTTCCTTCTAAATCAGCTTTAGCTGTATTATATTGCTCTTGTGCAGTTTTTCCATCTTCTTCTTTAAAATCTTCTAATTTTAGAGATTGATACTCTTTCAACGTTTGCTCATAAGTTATAAGCTCTGAACTTAACGCAACTGAATCTCCTGCATTAACGATACCTGCAGTTTGAAGCATGAATGAATATTGAGCTGCTTCAGCAGGATCCAATAATTTTCTCCAAGCATAATCAAAATCGTTAGCAGTAACTTCAGCATAAGCTTCACCAGTATTGTCAGCCCACTGAATACCTTCTCTTAAATGGAAAGTATAAGTTAATCCATCAGCAGAAGCCTCATATGATTTCGCCATATCAAGAACAGGAACACCGTTCTCTCCTAATGTAAATAAGCCTGCATTAATGTTACCAAGTATCAAGAAAGATACCGAGTCTGTTGCTTGCCATGTTACAAGTTTTGGAATGTTGCTGCTCTCAATTAAATTAAGAACTTTTTTCTCAACTACAGGATCCGCTGGTTCTGTTGGCTCTGTACCTGGGTCTGAAGGCTCAACGATCACCTCTTCAGATTTACATGCTGTCAACGTGAATATCATAGCAAGTATAAGTAATAACGACACAAATTTCTTCATAATAACCCCCCTATAAATATTTAACCCATTTTATTACATATGTAATATAGGTTTATTGTGCATTTGAACGTTAATTGACTAAACATTCAAACAACTTAAACTCATTATACATCATCTAGACTTGTTTTTATACATATTAATAATTTTATATTGTTAACAAATTGTAATTATTTTGTATTTATATCATAATCATTTATAATATATTGTAGTTGCAAAATACAATTATTCGAGGTGTTCTATGAAAAATCTTACAAAAAACTTAATTATTCCTTCATTATTAATTCTTTTTATCAGTTTTATTATTGTTATGATCGGTAAAATTTTCACTGGCTTCAATACACCATTTTTCTTTGCTTACTATAATATTCTATCGATATTGACAACGATTGTATTTATAGTCGGTTCTTTTATGTTTATAACAGAACAAAAAATGTTTAATTTGTACCTTTATTCAATAAAACACTTTAGAGTCGTTTTATCGAAGAATTATCGGTTTAGTTTAATGAGCGAGCATTCAATCGACGATGAAAAAAATATTGATAACTATTTAAAAGATAATTATTTGTATAAAGATTTTAAATATTCTCTAACAAAGCCCTTGTTCTATTCAGGAACTTTTCTTTTTATCATACTGATAATATTGGCTTTCACACTATTCCCAGAATAAAAAAAGAGTTATGTCGAATACAACGACATAACTCCAGACTGTAAACAAGAAACTCAAGAAATTGAGTTTCTTTTGCTCGAAAATTTTTAAGAACTCTTGTCGAATTATATATATTAAGGGAGGAGTATCTATGATGGGCAAAAAATCAGTAGAAGATAGCGAACAAATTGCATTTATCTCATTAGATGATATGGTAGAAAAAAACCAGCTGTTAAGAAAAATTGAGAAAGCTTTTATCTTTGATTTTATTTATGATTTAGCGAAAGAATTATACTCTTTAGTTGGAAAAGAGAAATATAGAACGAGAGATACGAAGTGCAGAAGACTTCAAAAAAATATCGATCATACGATGCTATTATATTCAAATAGTATACAGTTTTATCTATGTTTAACACAAACAAAACAGCTCTTCGTAACCAAAGAATTTTTCCGATTATACTTAATATTCATCATAAATATCTATATTTCTATAATATCTATATACATCTTTATTAAAAACCACTTTATCAACAGGTTCTTTTATTGGAGATACCATATAGAAATCAATATTCATCTCTTTGATTTCTTCAAATCTATTTTTAGACCACTTATCTTCTTTTAGAAGACTAAGGTTAAATCCTTCCCACATAATTCCGTCAATATAATCCTTTGAATATTCTTTTGCAATATTAAATCCCCAGTTTTGAATAATCGAAACATCTTCATAGTTGATTTTTATATCTTTTAATAAATCTACATATCCATTTGTCATGGCTACTTTTTCATTCTCCAAAAATGAAAATTCTTCAATATCGCCTACTGTATCAATAAAAACGCCATCAAGATTTTTATCTACGACATGTAGATAAATTTGCTCTATTAAAAAACGTCTATATCCATCGACCGATAAGTCCATATACCAAGATTCCCATTGATCGTTTCTTACTGTATCTCCATTAACTTTATAAAACCAATCATCTTTTAATGAAACGAATTCCAAATTATTCTCATTTTGTTCAACTACAGATAAATATCCATATACCTTTGTTCCTTTTTCTTTTAATGATAAAATTTGATTTTTGCCAGCGCTTCTAGGTTCAATAATTACTACATCATATTTAGATAATTTTTCAATCGTTTTTACATCTAGATTTCCATAGTAGATTATAAAATCTTTAATTGCTTGAATCTTCCCTCTATCCAGCATCGCTTCATAAAACGGTCTAATTGTAGACTGCGAAAAAACAGGAATGCTTAATAGTACTCCTATTAACAAAACTATAGATATTGTACTTATCTTCATTTTTTATCCCTTCTTTATCACTTAAAGAATATACGGTGAATCTCATTAGATAGATTAAAGAAAAGTCCTTCATCTTTTGGTGCAAATAACGGCTGTAATCCAAATGTATGATAATGAATTTTATCTAAAAATTTCACAAGCATCAACAGAGCCAATAGCAAAGTACCGAATGAACCCATAAAGTATCCCACACCGTAATAATCAATACCCATTGGTAGAAAGTAAGTTGTTAAAACCGCATTTGATATCAAGAAACTACCGGAAATGATCAATGCATAATTTATCCCTTCAAAATAAAGAAGTATCAAAATTATTAACAAAATAAAAATATTACAAAGTGCACCTAAAGAAGCAATCCTATATATATCCCTAACAATAAGCGGTATACCCAAATACGAAAAAATTCTCCCCGAAAGAATAATTAGTGTTAAAGTTATAATTGATTGAATTTCAAGCGTATGCAGTAATTGCCTATTAATCGATTTTTTCATTTCTATCCTTGCGATTTCCAGTTCTTTGAAAGTCCCCTTTTTAACTGCTAAATTATAATACTTCTTATATAAATCATAAAATTCAGTCTCAACAGATACCATGAATAATATCATTGTAGGTATTATGGTTAAATATGCTAAAAACATCGCATTATCGTATAATGGAGCGTATTTGTATGTTGCATGAATATCCACACTCAAAGGTGAATACCACATAATAATATCATCTATCCAAAGCCCTAGCGTATAAAACACTCCAATGAACATCAACGCCTTATACCGATCAATATATCTTAAAAAATCATATTGTTTATTATTTCCAAGATAAAAATTGGTTAAGAAACCATAAAGCAACATGCCAAATGTAGTTATTATCCCTATTAAATATGCAAGCAGTACATTACTCGAATGATTAAACTCAGCAAAAGGAAGTGGATATTTTATCCAAACACAAGTTAAAATTACAGAAATTACTCCCCCGACAACAAAGCTATACGCTATTAACGAATAGTTTTTTATGGCGCTTAGATATACCATCAATATCCATAGTAGAGATAGAAAAACGAATAATGCAAGCGCCATTGTTTTGTATATAAGCGGTAATTCTTTATCATAATAGTAAATTAACCCGATTATGTATGAACTGATAAAAATAATACGACCTAGTCCGAAGAACGAAGCCCTGATATTATGATATGTTTTAGAAAACAAATTATCTGAAATATACCTTGTAATCAAGAGTTGCCATGGAGCTGTAATTATCTGAGAAAACACAAAACTATATACAATGGTACCCATAAATAAATCCCTTTGTGAAATATCATCAAAGTAATAATCAGATAAGAGGATAAGGAGATTTACTGTAACAACTGCCGCTATCCAGGGACCTGCCGAAACCAAAGCTGAATATATATACGCTTTTGTTCTAGATAAATAATATTCTTCTTCAAATAATGTTTTTAAAGTAAACCCGATTCCAGCCATTTATTTTCTCCCGATTTCATCGTAAATTTGTCTGTATTTTTTAATAAATTGTTCCTTTGAATAATAAGTCTCAACGCGTTTTCTACCATTTGTACTCATTTGTTCTCTTAGTTCACTATCTTTATATAAAGTATATATAGCTTCAAATGTCTCATATGGCATTACTGGAGTAGTAATGATACCAGATGGTCCAATAGATTCATTTTCTCTTCCTAGAAGCAATTCTCTGCAACCACCTACATCTGTAGAAACAAAAGGCACTTCTGATGCCATTCCCTCTAAAATAACTAAAGGCTGACCTTCAGAAATAGAAGTCAAAACCAACACATCCATAATTTTCAAATACTTTTTCACATCAGCTTTATCAGTAAAAACAACATCATCATTAATCCCCATATTATCAACAAGTCTTAAACACTCAGTATAATAATCTTCATCTTCTTCTGTAGGACCTATGATATAAAGCTTCGCTTCTTCCACATTACTCTTCACTAGTTTAAAAGCTCTAATTAACGTTTTAACATCCTTAATTGGTACTACTCTAAGTATCGCACCTATATTAAAATCTCCAGTTTTCAAATGCTCTATATTGAATCCCTTTAAATCGACTCCATTTGGAACAACTATAGTGTTATCCTCTCTTGAACCTAGTTCTAATTGTATCTGTCTATTTCCATCAAAGAGAGAAACTACAAGATCGGCATTTTTATATACAGCTTCGGAAAGATAATAAAACAATTCAATCCAAAACTTTTTATAAATTCCAGTAACCCACTTTGCTTGAATTATCTCTTCTTCCCTCTCCCTGGCATAAATACCATGTTCGGTTAAAACAAGGGGTTTGTTGTATGTAAATTTTGCAATAAGTCCAAGTATTCCAGCATACCCTGTTGAAACTGTATGAAAAACATCTGCTTCCTCCATTTCACTTTGAATAATGCTAAAAAGAGGTATAAACATAGATCTCAATGTCCAAAAAAAGAGGTTGAATTCTTCTTTTCTATAGTTATCATTGTAGTAGTCTAAAATGGCATTCCAAAAAAATTCACTTTTAAAAAACTGTACAGAATCACCTGTCTTTTTGATGTTTGAAAGTCCTTTTAAAACCACATCCCACATTACATCGCTTTCAAATCTAAAAAACTTAATAATCTGCTCTCTCTCAAGATCATTAAAACTTGGCTCCTTCGATCCTTTTAACGGATTGTTGTCAAGGTAATCATTTAAATAAATAGTCCTCAGTGATTTGATATTTTTAGGTAAGTCATATTTAACCTCACTAATATCATCTCTTGAAGGCATAATAGAAATAATCGTGAAATCATGTTCACTTAATTCAGTTGTCAACTGATGCACCCATGAAGAAACTCCACCTTGTACATAGGGATATGATCCTTCAACAAACATACAAATTTTCATCAATTATTCTCCTTTGCATCCCAAAAATCTACTATTTGCTTATATTTCATTGGAATTTCATAATGCATTTTTTCCATCTTATTTATCACTATTCGAATTTCGTTATAATCTTTTAAATAATAAAACAATCTCATCCTGAGAATGCATCTATCAAAGTTATGTGGAAATTTTTCATCCATAATGTTCAACACATCCAATGCCCTATCATATTTTTTAAGAACTAGTAGAGCATTCACTTTCTTTATAAGAATATCAGCGATATATCCATATTCATCAATATATGTATCAATCATTTCAATATATTCTTCCAAATATATGTTCCTCAAGAAATTCTCATTCAATCCTGAATAAATATATTTTCCATATACATCTATTAGTTCCTGTAAAACTACTCTGCCCTTTTCGTTCTTATATTTATTTTTTAAATGATCTAAGCTTTTTTCGTATTCATTCTCGATAAGATTCAATGTTGAAGATGCATAATGTACTACTTCTGAATTATTATCTTTCAGTGCCTTTTTTAGAATATCGATTTTAATATCCATATTTTCATTTACCAAGTCGATTATTACACTTTTCTTTTGCTCATCATCACCAATAAGTAAGTAATCTAACGCTGTTGTTGTATTTATTTCTTTATGAAAATCAATATCTTTTTCAACAATAAAATCACTAACATAATTGATATAAGTTTCATAATCTTCTACCAAATTTCCTTTACGATTAAAAACCAAAAGAGCTAGATAGAATATTGTTGTAAAAACAAAACCGAAGATAGGAATAAAAATCATGAAATATAATGGCATTTCAATCTTTTTCTTTACTTCAAATCTATAAAAGATATAGATACACAAAGATAAAAACAAATGAATTATCACATACATTACAATATTAAGTTTTCCACTTTGAACTGAAATTAAAAACAATTGTAAATCAATAATACTTCCAACAAATAAAAGTATAATAAAAAAAACCAACACACTGATCACCTATTTTAATAGAATTTTAATACTCATTTCATTTCCTTCAATAAGGTATAACCCAAGTTCTTCATCAATAAGAATAAATTCTCCACCCTCAACAAATTTTATCTTTTCATCCTTCATATAAAGATAATGATACACTGGATTGACAAAATTTTCGTAGAATATATTAATCACATTTTCTTCCTTGTTAACATAAACTTTAAGATTCTCTTGACTTATGAATTCGTCAATCGCTTCTTTATTGGTCATGTCTCTTAAAAACGAAAAATTATTATGTATGCTTGAGAATATCCGATTAATGTTTTTGTCAAGATCTTTCCACTTAGTTCCTTGAGATCTTTCAGGATCTAACAAATCATCAGGATGAATAAAGTGATTCACGATACCGTAATGAGCTATTCCATTATAAATATCCCACATTAATCCATCTGAATATAAGTAACCTGCGGATAATCTCGGGAAATCATATGTTCCAGAAACATCTTTATCCTTCCCGAATTCTTGAAGCAATAGACTTTCTTCATCATTTCCAGTATAAATCCCAGCATAAACCAACAAATCTGGAAATATATTTTTCACTGCAATCTTTCCTGCTTTCGATATCACGTTAGAAGGAGCTACATATGTATATATCTTGATATCGCCATAATATTTATCAATAAAATCTTTTACTAAAGTAAGTCCCTCTTCCATTGTTTCAGTAGATTCCCAAGGATTGTAACCATATTTATCGAAGTTCATTTCTTCCTCTAGTGCTAAAGAATTATGATTATATCCATGAATCCCAAGCTCTCCTCTTGATTCAAACAACTTTCTACCAAAATACTCTAGATCATCAATCGCGAAGTTGTTGAACTCCGGTAAGGGTGATACTGTTTCCAAATTATAAGTTCCAATAATTAAACCAGTGTATTTCAAATCATATCTTGAAGCCAGATTATTCATTGAAGACCACCAGATCAATCTATAGAAACTTCGATTAGTCATATGATACTGTTCAAAAATAGTCTCATCTTTCCCTCGCTTAATAGGAGCAGGAAAATCATCAATGTCTACAATTTTTCCATTGAAAACTGTAGACACAAAATAATCATCAATATAACTTAATGTATTGATTAATACTCCACGATTCCCCTTATCCATGAGCATTGTAGAGTTTACATATATCACTTTTCCAGATCCGTACTTATGAGTCCAAATAAGTGGAACTCCTGCAGTAGAAGCAACCACTTCAGTATCATCTGATATTTTCACATCCAATATTGAATGTGGTATTTTTTGCGATGTGATTTTCAATTCATCCAAACTCGGAAAAAACCTTTTATTGAATTCTATACCATAAATATCATTTTCTAAAAAGCCGTTATTTTCTTTAATCCCTACAATTTCATCAAAATCCTTATATAGACTTCTAATTAAAAATGCAACTTTTCCACCATTTTCTATGTAATCCTTAATAATTGAAGGCTCTTTTAATTTGTCAATGTTCTCTGTAGCGATAACGAGTAAATCATCGCCATCCAACTCTTTAACTGTCTGCTCCACTTCATCTGAATCAATGGATAAGCAATTGAAATTTTGTTTTGTCATAGTGAGAACACGCTCAAGATTTTCATATATAAAAACTGAGCCTAAATCCTCTTTTGAATTTAAAACCAAAATCTTTTTATAATTATCAGGGACAACAGAGGATTCACTTGTTTTTAAATCACTATCAATCACTTGATCCACAGAGAAAAATTTTAAAACTACCCCTCCTCGAAACAATTGCACCGATAAAGCGGTAATCATTACTATGATAAGGATGATGACTACTTTTGGTTTAACATTCATAAATCCATCTCCATTTAATCAAATATTTTCTTAATTCTTTCATCCACGATATTGTAATACTTACCACTTGTAGCAGGTAGCAAAATGTGTAATCTACCTCTCTCTTCATCAATTCCAACTACATCCACTTCTCTTAATTCGTTTTTTAACCTCTCATCAATTTCATCAACTGTTAGATTGGCAACATCATATTCAAGCACGCTATACTCTAATCCAAATTTTTCTTTTCTATCTTTTTCTTCTTGTAATCTATTCAAGAAGTTCTCATATTTCATTATTTTAGTATTTTTAAAATAATTTCTATCTTTTTTCATTTCTTCGACTTCATAAGCTTGGATTAACGCCTTTGTAACCCAATCAACTATAACTTTAAAGATATTGAATGAATAATCTGTTACCATTTCAAATTCTAAAGCATCGATATTAACCACGGCAATAACCTTTCCATTTCTAATGATTGGTCCAACTAATAAAGGACATCCCTCTTCATCAATTATTTTCGCAGGTTTTAACGTTTTAATTATTCTTTGATAGCACTCTAAATTTTCAACTTCAATGGATGTAGGAATTAATTCATCATGTCCATGCTGTATTTTTAGCCTTAAGTACTTACCACTTTTGTCAACTGTGTAAATTGAAATCTCAGTGGCCTTAATATACTTATTAAGCAAATTAATGACTTCAGTATAAATTTCTTCTGAATTATGAGTCTCTAAGCTTGATGCAATTTCATACAATGACACTATACTATATTCTGCACCAACGACTCTTTTTGCAAGTTCTTCTTTAATGAATTTTAATTTTTCATACCCATCATGAAGTTCATCGTAAGAAGCTAATAAATTATCATACTCTAATTTTTTGTTATTAGCTTTAAAATCATAATCATCTTTAAATCGCCCAAAAATTACTGCACTTAGAAAAAACATCAGTAAAAATTTATAGTAAGAGAAATCAATTGCAAACAAATATAAATCTCTTCCTACTGAATGATAAGCATACATATATGCAAGTATCGCAAGTAAAGCACTAAACATGCCTATATAATTTCCATATCTTAAAGAAATTGCAACCACGACTATCAACAGCGGCTGAATATTCATGAATAAGAAGTTCTCTCTTATAGGATTAATGTAAAAGAAAATAAAACACACAATTAATGTTAACAACACACTTTCGATTATGCCAAATACAGCCTTACGATTATTCACTTTAATTCCTCCTGATGGTAAATTCCATTAATTACTTTTCCACAAATAATATTCTATCACATCATATGTCAATTATGATATAATATTATTCATATAATTTCATAAGCAGCATATAGCGGAACAGGTATTTTGCTATATTTACGCTTAACTAATTATAATATCTAGTATATTTGATTGATGACAAAAACAGATAAATCAAAGTCATTTCACTATAAATGAATCTCACTTGAATATTTGTCTTTTTTTACTAATAAAAAGTCTCCCGTTAAAAGAGGCTCCAGACTAAGGTAAAAAAACACATCAGATCTTAAACAATTGAAAAAAGATTTGGATATGGAAAAGAGTTATGTCAACTACAATGACATAACTCTTTTCCTTTATATTATTTTATTATGCGGATTTTTTATCTCTTTTCTTTTCTCCCACATTTATTACAATAGCATTTGTAGGGCACCTTCTAGATGCTTCCATTACAGTCGGTCCAAGAATATATCCAGGTTTAACAATTGCTTTTTTATTTATTATTTCAAAATCATCAGGTGAAACTTTAGAGCATATCCCACATCCTACGCAATATTCTTCAATAATTTCAAGTGGTGGTTTTTCTTCACCTGAATTTATTGCTAAAATTTCTTCTTTATCAACCATCTTTTGAACTATCTGGCTCATTACCA
>DAOURC010000164.1 GCA_030625285.1 Eubacteriales bacterium | reverse complement strand
GGACCAATGCGTTCCAGAGGTGAGAATTATGATAGAACTTTATAAGAATTTAGACAACTTGGATATTCTTGTTCCTGAGATGAAAGAGATTTTTCTCAGGAGGTATCAATTGTTGAAATTGATAGAAGTATATGGACCCATAGGCCGGAGAAATCTTTCGTCTAAAAGTAATTTAAGTGAAAGACAAGTAAGAAATGATGCGGATTATCTAAAAGACAAAGGAATTATAAATTATCTTTCCGAGGGTATGCTTATATCTGATAAGGGTATTGATTTGTTGGATATCTTAGAAGAATTGGCAAATCATTATTATGGTTTCTCACATTTAAGAAAATTAATTTTAGAAGAACTGGGTATAAAGGATATTGTAATTGTGGATTCCCATAATCATGATTTTGATACAACGCTTAATTATATGGGGATTGAAGCTGCAAAACTATTGAGCAAATCATTGAAACCGGGAGATGTAATCGGTCTTACTGGTGGAACGTCGATTCAGAGTCTTGTAGACAGTTATACTAATAAATGCCGAAAGACTGAAGATATTATTATTGTTCCTGCAAGAGGCGGACTTGGTCAAAGCACCAAATATCAAGCAAATACGCTGGTAGAAGATTTAGCTGAAAAATTAGATGCTCGGTATATGCAACTATATACTCCAGATGTTTTAAGCACGGAATCAATCAAGTATTTAAAAGAGGAACCTAATATCAAAAAAACGATTGAAATAATTGAGAAAATAAACATTCTGGCATTTGGTATCGGTAAAGCTGATGTCATGGCTGAAAGAAGAGATTTAAGCAAAGAGCAGTATAATGAAATTATGTCTGCTGGTGCTGTATCTGAAGCGTTTGGCTGCTATTTTAATAGTAAAGGTGAAATTGTACATGAGGTTTCAACTATTGGAATAAGTTTGCAGCATTTTAAAGAGTTAACGAGATTGGTTGCAATTGCAGGAGGCGAAGATAAGGCGGAAGCGATTGTATCAATTTCAAATATAAATAAAAACCTTGTGTTAGTTACAGATTTTGAATGTGCAAGGGAAATTATAAAAATTCTTAGGAGGTAAGTTATGAGTATTAAAGTAGCGATTAATGGATTTGGTAGAATTGGTAGAACTGCATTTAGAATATATGCAGGAAGAGAAAATTTGGATTATGAGATAGTGGCAATCAATGATTTGTTCGGTATTGAGAATGCAGCACAATTATTGAAGTATGATTCTGTATTTGGTAAATTTGATGGAGAAATCGAAGCTAAGGGTGGAGATTTAATCGTCGATGGAAAAACAATCAAGGGATTCAAAGAGAGAAATCCTGAGGACCTACCGTGGAAAGAGTTAGGAGTAGATATAGTTGTTGAATCTACTGGACTTTTTACAGCAAGAGAAAAAGCTGAGCTTCATATTAAAGCAGGAGCTAAAAAAGTAATAATATCTGCACCGGCAAAAGGCGAAGATGTAACTATAGTTTTAGGAGTAAATGAAGAAGTATACGATGCAAAAAATCACAATATAATTTCTAATGCATCTTGTACGACAAACTGTCTTGCACCAGTTGCAAAAGTAATCAATGATACATTCGGAATTACTGATGCATTGATGACAACAATCCATTCTTATACTGGAGATCAAAAATTATTAGATACTGCACATAAAGATCCTAGAAGAGCTAGAGCTGCAGCGTTAAATATAATTCCAACTACAACTGGAGCTGCTAAAGCTGTTTCACTTGTAATTCCAGAATTAGAAGGTAAATTCACTGGCATGGCAATAAGAGTCCCAACACCAACAGTTTCATTAGTTGATGTTGTATTTAGAACTGATAAAGCTGTTACTGTTGAAACTGTAAATAGTGCATTAAAAGATGCGGCTGATAATCAAATGCAAGGTATTTTAGGATATTCTGATGAGCCTTTAGTATCTGTAGATTTCAAAAGTGATTCTAGATCTTCAATAGTAGATGCGTTATCGACTTTAGTTATAGGTGACAACATGGTGAAAGTAATTACATGGTATGACAACGAATGGGGTTATTCTGAAAGAATTGTAGATTTGATCAGTTTTATAGTAGAAAAAGGATTATAAAAAAATATTTGCCCGAACTTGCTAAAAGTTCGGGCTTATCCTGTATGGAGGAATATTATGTTTAATAAAAAGACTGTTAACGATATTGATGTAGCTAATAAAAATGTATTGGTTAGATGTGATTTTAATGTACCGTTATTAAATGGTGTGATTACAGATGAAACAAGAATTCTCGGCGCGCTTCCAACAATCAAATATTTGATCGAGAACGATGCCAAGGTTATTTTATGTTCACATATGGGAAAACCAAAGGGTGAATATAAAAAGGATTTATCTCTTGAACCGGTTGCAAAACAATTGGCGAATCATCTTAATCAAGAAGTCGAGTTCATCTCGGCTGCGGAAGTGATTAATGATGAAGTTAGAAATTATGTAGGGAATATGACATCGGGGCAGGTTATTTTACTCGAGAATACAAGGTTTAGAACTGAAGAGACAAAAAATGAAGAGACTTTTTCAAAAGAGCTTGCATCTTTAGCTGAAATCTTTGTCAACGATGCTTTCGGCACTGCTCACAGAGCGCATTCCTCTACAGTTGGTGTGGCTGAGTTTCTTGAAACGGCTGTCAGCGGATTTTTAATAGAAAAAGAATTGAAGTTTTTAGGTGAGGCTGTAGAAAGTCCTAAAAAACCATTCATAGCGATTTTAGGCGGAGCAAAGGTTTCTGATAAAATCAAGGTTATCGATAATTTGCTGGGAAAGGTTGACGGTTTAATTATCGGCGGAGGAATGGCTTATACTTTTCTAAAGGCACAAGGGTATAGTGTTGGAAATTCTTTAATCGAAGAAGACAAAGTAGAATATGCAAAGGAAATGATTCAAAAAGCTAAGGAATCGGGAGTTGAATTGTTATTACCGGTAGATCATAGAGTATCGAAAGAATTTAAAGATCTGCCTCCTGTGATAACTTCTGATGCAAATATTCCTGATGGATATATGGGTCTTGATATCGGTGATATGACAATTGGATTATATGAGAGTTATTTATTGGATGCGAAAACTGTACTTTGGAACGGACCGATGGGTGTTTTTGAATTTAAAAATTATGCTAGTGGTACATTTGAAGTTGCAAAAACTTTAGCAAATATAAATGCTGTGACTATAATC
>DAOURC010000095.1 GCA_030625285.1 Eubacteriales bacterium | reverse complement strand
CATACCAACTATCACCTACATTCATATCAACTGTTAAAGGTATAGAAAGTTCAACAGCTTCTTCCATATTTCTTTTAATAATATCTTTAACAATTTCTATCTCGTTTTCCGTTGTATCAATGATCAATTCATCGTGAACCTGCAAGATTAACTTAGACCTTAAATTTCTCTCTTTCAATTCTTTATATACCTTGATCATAGCTATTTTTATAATATCAGCCGCGCTACCTTGGATCGGTGTATTCATAGCAGTTCTCTCTGCAAAATTACGTCTCATGAAATTGCTTGCATTGATTTCTGGAATAGCTCTTTTTCTACCCATGATGGTTTCTACATAACCGTTGTCTCTACAATCAAAAACCAACTTGTCTAAATATGATTTTACAGTAGAATACTTAATAAAATAATTCTCGATATACGATTTTGCTTTTTTTCTTGAAATCCTCAGATTTTCAGATAGCCCATAATCGCTGATGCCGTACACTATACCAAAGTTTACTCCTTTTGCTTCTCCTCTTTCTTTTGATGTAACTTTATCTATCGGTATATCAAAAACCTGAGAAGCTGTTAATGTATGGATATCGATGTTTTCTCTATATGCTCTTATCAAATTCTCATCTTGAGATAAATGAGCTAAAATCCTAAGTTCAATCTGACTGTAATCCGCATCGACCAATTTATAATTTTTATCCGAAGGGACAAAAATCTTCCTAAGTTCTCTTCCCAAGTCCAAACGCACCGGAATATTTTGCATATTCGGCTCAGTTGAGCTAAGTCTTCCAGTTACTGCAACTGTTTGATTAAAACTCGAATGAACACGATGTGTTTTTTCATCCATGACCAATCTAAGGCCATCTATATATGTCGATTTTAGTTTCGTGTATGTCCTATATTCAATGATCAACTCTATTATCGGGTGATCGTCTTTCAATTTGACCAATACATCGTGATTTGTCGAATAACCAGTTTTAGTTTTCTTTAAAGCCTTGAGCCCTAATTTTTCAAATAATATCTGCCCAAGTTGCTTCGGTGAGTTGATATTGAATTCTTCCATAGAATATTGATATATTAATTTTTGCAATTCATCAATTCTTTTTGAAATTTTTGCATCTAATTCATCCAGTACTTCTACATCGACTTTGAAACCGACATATTCCATATTACCTAGTACTTCTATGAGAGGAATCTCGACCTGATTATACAGATCTGTCAATTCTTTCTCCACTAATTGGTTTTGTAGATTGTCTCTTGTAGAATCGATAAGCATTAGAATATTTTTTAGATATTCACTGATTTTATCTTCTTCAATATCACTAAGTGGAATTTTGCCTTTTTTAGTTATTGTCTCTAATGATTCCATTTCCATATTTAGAAGATGTAAAGATAATTTTTCAACATCGGTGCTCGTTCTATCAGGATAAAGCAAATAATGAGCAATTAATAAATCCTCAGATATTCCTTTCAATTCGATACCATTGGCAAGCAAGGCCAAATAATCCTCTTTTAATGTAAACCCTATTTTTTTAATATCTTCGTCTTCAAAAACTTCTATAAGGATTTTGCTATCATAAAAATAATATACATTATGATCGATAAGTACACCGATAGCGATAATATTGTAATCGACATTCCCAAGTTTCTGACTAATGATCTTGAAGGTCAATTCTTTATTATCTTTTATTTCCTTGATGATTTCTTTTTCATCAAATGTATCAACGACTTCATAATCCAATAATTTTTCACTTCGAGATATTGAATCGGTAAATCCCAAATCCTTTAAAATCGCCGTCATTTCAAGTTTTACTAATAAATCGTATGAATTATCTTTTGATATTTCATTGAATTTGTATTCACCAATATTGAATTCCACAGGAATTTCATTGATTATAGTTGCTAATTTTTTACTTAAAAATGCATTCTCTCTGCTTTCCATCAACAATGATTGAGTTCGTTTTGAAGAAATATTATCAATGTTTTCAAATATCTTTTCAATTTCTCCAAACTCGCTAATAAGTTTAACCGCTGTTTTCGCTCCAATTCCCCTCACGCCTGGAATATTATCAGAGGCATCCCCTGCTAAGCCTTTATAGTCAATAACATTCTCAGGGTACACTCCTAGCTCCTCAAAGACATCTTCTGTTTCAAATATCTTTACATCGCTGATTCCTTTTTTAGTAATCGCAACTTTTATATATTCATTTACCAGCTGGAGAGTATCTTTGTCCCCAGAAAATATTAGACTATCTATGTTTTCCTTACTTGCCAAGTGAGTTATTGTTCCAAGTAAATCATCCGCCTCAAAACCGGCCAATTCGACACGCGCTATTCCGAAGGCATCTAAAAGTTCCTTTAATACAGGCATTTGCATTGCCAATTCTTCAGGCATGCCTTTTCTCGTCCCTTTATAATCATCATACTGCTTATGTCTGAAAGTAGGCGCCTTTACATCAAATGCAACCACCAAATAATTCGGATCATAGTTACTGATTATCTTTTGAAGCATTTTTGTAAAACCTAATATTGCATTTGTATATAAACCCTGAGAATTTGTAAGTTTTGGCAAAGCATAAAAAGCTCTATTAATTAAACTATTTCCATCGATTATCACTAATTTTTCTTTCAATTTTTTTCAGCTCCCTCACTGTCTATTCTAATAAAAAAAACAAGCCCTATAAAGGGCTTTATGATTATTTTTTTAATTTTATTTTACTTATTCCTTTTTCTCCATCTCATCGGATTGATTTTTTTAATAAACCAATATAAAATCCCTAATCCAAATCCTATCAAAATGAATATCGGTATATAACTAACCATGAATATAACAGAATCTTGCAAGAAATTCAAAACTCTATTGATATTTTTGATTATCCCTTTTTTTGCCTCTGTAAAAATATTTCTTTCTTCTGGATTTATCTTCGATGTATCCAATACTTCTCTAAGCTGAATTGATAAACTTGAATAATCAACTCTTTTATCTATGTTTTTCAAATTCCTTGTTAATCCATCAATTTCATTTCTAACTCTGGATAATTCTCTTTCTATCTCTAAAATGTCCGAAATATCCTTAGCTTGATCCATTATCTCTCTTAAGCGCTCTTCTCTTACTTTTAAATTTTCAACCTGACTATCAATATCATAATAATAATCTGTTTGATCTGTTGTATTAAGAGATTTTGTCCTGAATTCTCCTAAACCTTCAACAAAAGTCACCATGCTTTCAAGCTGATCCGAAGGAACTCTTACATTTATACTTGCATATCTCATTTCTTCTTGACTCTTGGTTTTTTCATAGTAATAATAGCCCGCATTCCCGATATTGGAATACTCGACATACCCGCCAATAGCACTAACCTGAGTATGAATACTGTTAAAAGCCATTTCAATGTCCTGAGTATCTAACTCGATATTAACGCTTTTAATGATTTTTCTCTCGTCAAAAGGCTCATCAGGAGCTCCATTAGCCATAGTAAAAGTAGGAGTAGCTTCCATCTCAGGATATTCTTCATCACCCATCATATCATAATCAAGAGATTCCGTACGCACAGCACTTGTTGAATCATTATAATTTTGATCCATACCCTTCTCATACATCGCCATTGGAGATTCTGCCTTGAAACCAAATGGTAGTAACAGCATTCCTGCAGTTGTCATGATTCCTAAAAGCATAACTGCAGCTGCAGCTGCAAACCATTTATAATGCCTTTGCATAAACGGCTGTTGTTTTTTATTTGATCCCCTGAGCTTTTTCATCAAATCGTCATGAAAATCCTTCGGTAATTCAACATCGCCCAATGCCTTTAAATCTTCTTTGATTTTTTTCATTTCTTCATACTCCCGCTTGCAATCTTCACACTGATCAAGATGGGCATTAATTTCTTTTCTCTCTTCATCAGAGAGAATCTCAGAATCTATAAACAAATCTAAATTTTTTCTAATATCTTCACATTTCATCATTAATCCCCCCTAACCTATCAAACTCAGATAATCTGGATTTTGTTTCAATATTTCTTTCTTAAGCATTGCTCTTCCTCTGCTGATTCGCGACCTGACGGTCCCTATCGGTATTTGAAGAATATCCGAAATTTCATCATACGTAAATCCTTGTATATCTTTTAAAACTACTACGACTCTATTTTCTTCGTTGATATTTTGCAGCGCTTCATTAACCTTGTTTTTCACTTCTTTTTCTTCTGCATGTTCTTCAGGATTTTCTTTTTTATTCTCGCTTGGAATATCCATCTTACTGTCTTCTATGGAAATAATCTTTTGATTTCCTCTTTTTTTCAAGAAATCTTTGCTCGTATTTATGACTATACGATAAAGCCAAGTTGTGAAGGAAGATTCGAATCTAAATTTCGAAATGTTTTTATATACTTTGATCAACGCATCTT
>DAOURC010000180.1 GCA_030625285.1 Eubacteriales bacterium | reverse complement strand
GAAGCTATTTTACTAAAGCAAAAGGTAATTTAGGTGCAAATGGCTGTGTATCTTTTATGTTCGACAGAAAAGGTGTTTTGGTAATCGATAGAACGGAAGATATGGATGAAGAAGTAGTTGAAATGGATATAATTGAATCTGGTGCGGAGGATTTATCGATTGAAGATACTCATTTTGAAGTATATACTGCTGTTGAAGACTTCGGAATAGTAAGAGATGCTCTTTCGGAAAAAGATTATGAATTCAGCATGTCGGAACTCAGATACCTACCACAAACATCCACTAGTATGACAGATGAGGATGACATTAAGAACATGAACAAGTTGATCGATCTTTTAGAAGATTGCGACGATGTGCAGAACGTTTATCACAACTGGGAAGAATAAATCAAAAACAGAAGTAGAAAGACCTTCATTGATTAATCAATGAGGTCTTTTTTTTTTTGCAAAATCAATTATTGTGTGATTAAATACTAGATAATTTGTTATAATTGATAATGGAAGGATATTGAGGTGAAATATGAGAATAGCAGATGAAAAGACTATAAGAGAGTTTGATAACAAACAAATTTTTGATAAAATATTTGATTCAATACCCATTCCATTGATAATTGTAGATAAAAATGCTGTGATTGTGATGATTAACGAAACATTTGCTGATTATTTAGGGCATAAAAAAGAATATTTAGTTGGAAAAAATGTCGAACAGATCGATATAAATACGCGATTCCCATATGTTTTAAAAAATAAAAAGCCGGAAATTGCCTGGCGTCATAAATTTTCAAATGGACATACAGCAATTGTGCATAGAATACCTATACTTGATGAGTTGGATGATGTAATTTTCGGTGTAGGTGTAGTGTTGTTTCAAGATGTTTTAGAATTTAAAGATATAATTAATAATAATAAACAGTTGAAATCTGAATTATTCCATATGAAAAATGAATTGAAAAAGATACAAGGATCCAAGTATTCCTTTGATAATATTATCGGGAGTAGTGAGAAAATGCTTTTAGCGAAGTATATGGCTAGGAAAGCAACACTGACGAATTCCAATGTTTTATTATTAGGAGAAAGCGGAACAGGAAAAGAATTATTTGCCCATGCCATACATGGTGGATCCGGCAGGAGCTGTTATCCTTTTGTCAAAGTCAATTGCGCAGCTATTCCAAACGAATTATTCGAATCAGAGTTATTTGGATATGAAGAAGGAGCTTTTACCAGTGCGTTGAAAGGTGGCAAAATCGGAAAGTTTGAATTGGCAAACAAGGGAACGATTTTCTTGGATGAAATCGCCGAATTGCCGATGAAAATGCAATCAAAGTTATTGCGTGTACTTCAGGAAAGAGAAATTGAACGTATCGGCGGATATGAAAATATTTCAATCGATGTTAGAGTGATAGCTGCAACGAATAAGGATTTGGTAGAATTAATCAGTGAAAACAAGTTTAGAAAAGATTTGTATTACCGTTTAAATGTCATGAAAATCAACATTCCTCCTCTAAGAGAAAGGATGGATGATTTACCACAAATTCTAGATTCGTTGATTGAGAAAAAAAGTCGTGAAACCGGCATTTATATCAGCGGTTATAACGAGGCTTTCCTTGACCAACTTATGCAGAGCGATTGGATAGGAAATATTAGAGAATTAGAGAATGTCGTTGAGAGAGCGATAAATATGTCCGAAAAAGAGACACTTGGAATCGAATCTTTACCTATGCATGTGTTCAAAGCAAGTTATAGCAAAGAACACACGAGTAATTCGATATTAAAAGATGCAGTAGAACATGTTGAAAAAGATATGATAAAAAAAGCCATAAAAAATACAAACGGTAACAAGATGCAGGCGGCCAGACTACTTGGATTGAGTCGTTCCAGTCTATACGAGAAACTAAGCAAATATAATATATGAGTGTATGAAATTTATACAGCGTCCGGATAACCGGACGCTTTTTTTATGTGCAAATTATCACTAAATGGCATGAATCAAGAATTCTGAATATTGGCACAGCTTTTGCAACAATATAAAAATAGAAACAGTAGGGGAGGTAACTAATGATAATCTTTTTACAAAATATTATTTCAGGATTAGAAACTGGTTCTTTATATGCGTTGGCCGCACTTGGGTTGGTTCTGATATTCAGAACATCTGATGTGATAAATTTTGCGCAGGGTGATATTGCAATGTTTTCAACATTTGTGGGGTATCGAGTTTTTGAAAAATTCACATCTTATTGGGGAGCGGTATTCTTAGCTATTTTATTTGCCATAGCGTTTGGATATGTTCTAGAACGATTGTTTTTAAGAAAAGCACTAAAATTAGGTATTATCAATAAAATTATTATAACTATGGGCATGCTGATGATTATACAAGGTTTGACAGTGGTTATATTTGGAACAGAAGACTACTACCTTAGGAAAGCGGTCGAGATGGAAAATTTAAATTTTTTCGGAGTGATCATTCAACCAAACGCTTTATTCATTATTGCAATTACTTTGATGATTGTATTTGTTTTTAACTATTTATTGAAAAAAACAAGTTTTGGAATTGGTATACGAGCAACTGCCGAAGATGAAACAACTGCAAGATTAATGGGGATTCCTGTAGGAAAAATATATTCAAGAAGCTGGATGATAGCTACAGCCTTAGGAGCATTTGCAGGCATTTTGGTAGCTCCAAAAACTCAAGTCAGCATAACGATGATGACGGATATTCATTTGAAGGCATTTATCGCGGCTGTAGTCGGTGGATTTTCAAGTTTTCTTGGACCAGTGGCAGGAGGCTTTATTATCGGTATAGCAGATAATCTAGTCGGGTATTATCTATCTCTTGATTGGAAAACCGTTATAGTGTACGGTTTGTTGATTATTGTATTGGTTGTTAAACCGAATGGGTTATTTGGAAAAACAGTAAGAAAGA
>DAOURC010000158.1 GCA_030625285.1 Eubacteriales bacterium | reverse complement strand
CACCAGATTCAATTTCCTTGAAAGTGATTATATTATTGATACTTAGAGCCATCCCCAAAGTATCAAATCCTGATCCGATATTCGCACTAGTTGCCGGCACTTTTACTTTAATCATTTTTATCTCCCACCTTTAATATTTCTTCAATTGTTTTCTCTATCTCATTTATACCACATATTCTATGATGCCTAATCTCTTTTTTACTGATATTTACTAATGATTTCGGTACTGATATTTTACACAACTTCGAAATTTCAAGATTAATATCTTCTACACTAAGTTCATCAGCATTTGTATCAAACCCTTTTAATATAGAATCTCCAAACTTATAAGGGCTCGCTGTAGATACAACCAGAATATTCTCTCCCACATTTTCAGAAACACTATAAGCCACCGCAGTATGAGGATCTAATAAATAACCCGTCTTTTCAAAACATGTTTTTATCGTTTTCAGTATTTCTTCTTCAGTTACAAAATCGGCAATCATAATTTTCTTGATCTTTTCAACTGATTTTTCCTCAATATCAAACTTTTTATTCTCTTTAAGGTTATTCATTTTATCTTTGATCAATTGTTCATTTCCATCAGAAACTTGATGAATGAATCTTTCTAAATTTGAAGATACCAAAATATCCATCGAAGGTGATATGGTTTTCACAAAATCTCTATTGGTATCATATTGCCCAGTATTGATAAAATCAGTTAAAATATTATTTTCATTTGACGCACATATCAATTTTTCAACAGGAAGTCCCATTTCCTTTGCATAATACGCAGCTAAAATATTTCCAAAATTACCAGTAGGCACTGATATTTTAATGGAATCCCCTTTAATGATACCACCTTTTTTAACCATCTCAAAATATGCGTAAAAATAATAAACTATTTGAGGAATCAATCTTCCTATATTTATCGAATTCGCTGAAGAAAACACATACCCGTCTTCTTCCAACAATTTTCTAAGTTCTCTATTGGAAAACGCCTCTTTGACCGACCTTTGAGCATCGTCGAAATTGCCGTTTATCGCAACTACATGTGTATTTGTTCCTTCGGTAGTCAACATCTGCAGTTTCTGAACATCACTAACACCTTCATTTGGATAAAAGACGATAATTTCTATTCCAGGCACATCTTTAAATCCTTCAAGAGCAGCTTTACCGGTATCTCCTGAAGTTGCTGTCAAAATAACAATTTTTTCATTAATGTCCTTTATTTTTTTTGCCTCAACCATAAAATAAGGCAAAATAGATAAAGCCATATCTTTAAAAGCTAAAGTCGGCCCGTGAAACAACTCAAGAACAAACTGTTTATCTACCTTCTTTACATCTACTAAATTCTCAATATCAAACTGATCCGAATACGCAGAGTCGATCATTTTCTTTAGCTGAACATCTGTAAAATCAGTAAGATACAGTTTGAATATTTCCAATGCAATTTCTTTATAGTTTTTACCTTCCAACAACTCGATATCAATTTTAGGAATTGTCTCTGGCACATATAGACCGCCATCATCCGCCAGCCCTTTTAAAATCGCATCTACAGAGCTTACTTTTTTTGAAGAATTCCTAGTGCTAAAATATTTCAATACCATCCCCCGCTTCACTTGACAACTTTGATAATTGATTGAATTTCAGTTACATATTCTTTATTCTCAATTGTATTCAACGCATCATTTAATTTCGCTCTCTCGATCTCATGTGTAATAAACACAAGTGGCGCAACGCGTCCTCCTCTTGCCCTTTGAACTACCGAGTCAAGACTGATTCCATAATCTCCAAACGCAACTGCTATTTTCCCTAATACTCCAGGCTTATCCAATACTTCCATTCTAACATAATAAGCACTTAATCCAATATTTTTAACAATAATATTTTCAGCCTTAACATGCCCCATATAATCTTTCTTTTTCTTTATAATATCAATTGCATCCGAAAGCACAGCACTTCCCGTAGGCATGGCTCCAGCGCCTTTTCCATATAGCATGATTTCTCCTACCGAATTTCCTTCGATGAATAATGCATTATACTCGTTGTTCACCGATGCGACCGGATGGTCTATCGGTATCAATGTAGGTTCAACACTCAGTTCGACATGTTCGTTGCTTTTTTCTCCAATAGCCAATAATTTTATCTTATACCCAAGTTCAAGGCCATATTCAATATCTTCTATTGAAATTTTTCTGATTCCCTGTTTTAAAATCTCTTCTGGCTTCGGAATAACCCCAAAGGCATCCTTTGAAAGAATCGCCAGCTTATATGATGCATCGAACCCATCTACGTCCGCTGTCGGATCTGCCTCGGCAAAACCCAGTTCCTTAGCTTGAGTCAAAGCTGTTTCAAATCCAATTTTTTCTTTTGTCATCTTCGTTAGAATATAATTAGTAGTACCATTGAGTATTCCCATCATTCTTATGATTTCATTCGAAACCATGGCATCGTTGATCGTACTTATAAGAGGTATCCCTCCTCCTACACTCGCTTCATATCTAATAAGAACATTATTGTTCTTTGCAATTTCCAATAATTCACTACCTCGTTTAGCCATCAATTCCTTATTCGCCGTTATGACATTACAGCCACTTTCAAGTGATTTTTTTATATATTCAAACGCAGGATTTACTCCACCGATCAGTTCAATGATGATTTCAAACTCTTCTAAGTTGAAATCATCAAAATCATCAACATAAATCGAATGCGGTAAATCAACATCTCTTTTTTTATCAATGTCTTTAACAAGAACTTTCGTAATCTCCAAACTTGGATCCATCTTACTATCGATTATACTTTTATTCATAAAATACGTTTTACAAAATCCTGTTGCAACTGTACCCATGCCCAGTATACCGATTCTCTGTTTTCCCAATATTATCATTCCTTCCTCTGTCCATCTATGGCGCACATTTGTATTTATCAGATATAATATCACAACCATCTATTTATAACAACAGTAAACCCGCTAATAAAAAAAATGACACCTCCCAGGCATCATTTATCACTATCTATATTAATTCTTTTACTCTTCCCACAATACCGCTTTCAAGCATCACCTTGATTCCATGAGGATGATTTTGAGAATTTGTAAGTATCCTTTGAACGATACCTTCTGTCAATTTTCCAGAACGCTGATCATTTTTTTGAACAACCATAACTTTCTTGCCTATTTTTATATTTTCTCTTTTATTTCCCGACAAAATGTAAACTCCTTTTTTTGCAATAAAAAAACCCTATGCTATCGCTAGCATAAGGCTAAAATATTTACTATCCAATAACTGTAATATTTTCTGCTTGAGGGCCTTTAGGACCTTGAG
>DAOURC010000090.1 GCA_030625285.1 Eubacteriales bacterium | reverse complement strand
AGCCTTTGCCTGATTGACATCCTCGTAGATATTTCCCGTTGCAACAATTACATATAGATAAGGCTTTGGACCCTCCCCAAGGTCTGTTAAATACTTATCTCTTGTTTCTCTATTTGCTTTGATTTTTTTTACTGACTCTATAGCAACATCGTTTATTTTTTTCTGCACTTTATCAAAATCCTGAGTTGGTATAGTAAATAAATCGAGTTCTTCCTTGCTTACTAGTTCGGCAATTTCTTGAGCCGACTTACCTGTATAAGCCATTGCGTTACCCATGAAATATGAGATTCCCAATGAAAGCTTTCCTTGATTTTTCAGTTTTTCAACAACTACATTCGGAAGTGGTCTATCTATTTCATCAACGCCATCAACGCCGAATAATCTCAGTATTGTTCTCTCTACCGTTACAGTAGTATGTTGCTCGATAAATTCTTGAATATTTATCGCAATATTCTTAGCTGAACTTCTTGCTTCTTCCGCTAGTTTAAAATCTAAATTTAATTTACTCATTATTATTGCCTCCTTTCTGGTTTTGTAGTAAATACTCTTTTGCTCTAAAAATAATTTTCTCATTCAATCCCAGCATCTGTGCAATCGGGATAGCTTCTTTTGGTACTTGTTCTTTATCATCAACTCTTTCAAGAGTGAAATCCATCTGGTGATGTAAATTTTCAATAACAGATTGCCCCTCAATCATGCTATCAAAATCTATATCCTTAAGTCCTCTAACTTGATAGTGAACTTTTCCACTTGTTATTCCATCGAGGTGAGATGTAAATACACAAATGGAATTTGAATCATTTAAATAATCTGTGATACTTCTAGAAATCGCATAGCCTTCTTGTGGATTCGTTCCTCTTGAAAGTTCATCTACAAGTATCAATCCTCTTTTATCAGATTGATTGATAATTTCAGAAAGCGCAACCATTTCACCAGCAAACGAACTAAGTCCCAATGACATATCCTGGGTGTCTCCCACCGATATATAGATATAATCTCTCAAAGGAAATTTCACCCTTTTAGCAGGTACAAACAATCCATGTTGAGCCATAGCTGCTATCTGTCCCATCAATTTAAGACTTACAGTTTTTCCGCCCATATTAGAACCAGTTATCACGCTAGCTCCTCTTTCTAAATAGATATCGATAGGAGTGTATTCCAATCCTTCTTTTCTGAGCCTGTCAGCTACAGGAATATTAATTCCGCCTTCTATCTCAAAATTATCACCCATAGTTATTTCCGGTCTTATTAAATTATAAGCTATGGCAAAACTTGCTTTTCCCAAGATAAAATCCAGATGTCCTATCCTATCAACATTTTCAAGAAATAACGATGCATATGCTTTTAATTGATTACTTAAATCAATCTTGACTTTTTCCTCTTCACTTTGTTCTATTACCTTTAGTTCATTAAGTTTTTTCATCCACTCGCTATAACCGTGATCTAGATTAATTGTAAATACAACTAGTCCGTAGTTTTCAGATAAATAAACAAAGTTATCATCATTGATAATATCTTCATAGTGTGGATTTGATTTTGATATTCTTATCTCTCCGTTAGGTCTTATCTTTAAATCATATTTCTTCGACAAGTCACTAAATAAAATTTTCTTTTCGACTTCAATATCCTTGTTCAATTTTTCAATTTCTTCTCTTGTCTCTTTCAAAACCATTGAATAATCATCATAGATATAAAAGGTTGGAATCCTGTCCTCTTTAGGATCTAATATTTTTTCTACATCAATTAATCTCTTCGGCAATATTTCCGGCAAATTCTTTAACGGAAGCAATAAATTATTTAACAACCTAACTCCAAAAGCAAATTTTTTAAGTTCAAAAAATTCAACCTCCGATAAAACTATTCCTTCTTCTAGTCGATCGAGTGTACCTCTAATCTCTTTAATGTCTTTTAAAACATTTCTTACCTTGGTAAAGGTCAGTTTATGCTTTAAAAGGTTCCCAACTACAAGATCCATAAGATTATATTCCGATTCCAATGTATCCTTATCAAAGTACGGTTTAATATTCACTTTCCTACTCTTGCCGTATACACTTGAAATGTTGATTTTTTCAAGAATATAGTCAATATCCAGTTTCTCATCTGCAGAAAATTTAAAAAACATATTACCCCCTATGATTCAAAAACGTTCATTACCTCTAGATTTTTAAGCTTATCCATTAATCTTTGTTTTAATATTTCACTGTCAAAGTAATACCCTTTTGGAGAATAAGGATTGATAGAAACCCCTAATAAGTTGATTTCATCTAAGACAACTACCCTTAATCCCTTTGCAAGAAGCTCATGGTAATTATCTCTCTCGACAAACAACTTACTCCCATCAGAAACTACAACGCTAACTTTACCATGTGTCAAATCTACAACATCCTTCAAAGTGCTGTAGGTAACCGCTCCCGGAAAAAATATATACTTTGAAGCACTCTTCAAATGATTCTTTAACTCGTTTCCTGCATTTATACCGGTTTTTAGACCGATAAGATCGATCTGTCCTTCATCATCTATAATTCCTATTTTATTATTTTCTTTAAGAACCTTAAAATCACTCAAATGCTTTGTAACTTTTTTCAACTTCAAAAGATTTATTCTGTGCAATGTTTGATTGACAACTTGATTCATATCCCTTGAAAGCGCCGCTCCAGTCGACAGAAAAACTCCATCCGCCAAAGCCGGCGAAGCGCTACTGACCCTGTCGAGCGCACCATCAATAAGTATGAGTTTTGCACCCCAATCCTTCATAATCCTACTAACTTTCTCAATTCCATAATTGCTTCTCGGTCCGATCAATTCAACCCTAGCATGATTTCTCATGCGGACAATGACAATCGGTCCAAAAACAGTTGCTAAATCTGTGACTTCCAGTACTTCGTATCTTAAGTTTTCTCTATTAAGAAGACTCTGCGCTGTTGCCACTAAAGTTCCTGGGAAAACTTCTATAGTTGGTTTTGGAGTATTGGTTACCGCATCAGTTTTCTCTCCATCATAGCCTATAGAAGTTAGTCCAATAACTATTTCTTCCCAATATGCTTGATCAATCAACTCATTTAGCAATGTAGTTTTACCCGCATTTTTAACCATTCCTATAAGAGAAATTGTATTATATTTTCCAACGAGTTGATCGATTAATGTCATATTCTACTCCTCATGAACGTTTCTTTTATGTCTTTCCAATTCATTTGGCTCAATAGCGATCTTTCCACCTTTAAGAAGTTCTAAAACGCCCTCAGCTTTAACATCATCTTCCATCGGAATATAATCAGTAGGCTCAGTGTAAGTTGTTATAACTCCTTCGTAGTTTCTAAGAATAACTCTATTCGGTGATTGAGAAAGAACGTAATTCGGCATTACAGGAATCTTTCCGCCGCCACCTGGAGCATCTACAACGAAAGTAGGTACTGCAAAACCAGATGTATGACCTCTTAAGCCTTCAATAATTTCAATACCTTTAGATACTGTAGTTCTGAAGTGCTCGATACCGACAGATAAATCACATTGATAAATATAGTATGGTCTAACTCTTATTTTTACTAAATCATGAACTAATTTTTTCATTACAGAAACACTGTCATTGATTCCTCTTAAAAGAACCGATTGGTTTCCTAGAGGAACTCCAGCATCAGCTAATAATGCAATCGCCTTTTTAGATTCAGGAGTAATTTCTTTTGAATGGTTAAAGTGTGTATTCAACCAAATCGGATGATACTTTTTAAGCATATTTACAAGCTCAGGAGTAATTCTTTGAGGCATAACAACAGGCACTCTTGAACCGATTCTTATTATTTCAACATGTTCAATAGCTCTTAACTTGCTTATGATGTATTCTAATCTCTCATCAGATACCAATAGTGCATCTCCACCAGAAAGAAGTACGTCTCTTACTTGTGGTGTGTTTCTGATATACTCAATCGCTGCATCGATTTTATCTACAGGAGCTCCTGTATCGTTTTGTCCTGCAAAACGTCTTCTTGTACAATGTCTACAATACATAGAACAATTTTCTGTGACTAGAAATAAAACTCGGTCGGGATAACGATGGGTCAATCCTGGAACAGGAGAATCAACATCTTCATGAAGAGGATCTTCGAGATCACCGCTATATCTTTCTAATTCATGAATTGTTGGAATTGCTTGTTTTCTTATAGGGTCATAAGGATCTTCAGGATCGATTAATGATAAGTAATAAGGTGTAATTGCCATTCTATACTCTTGTAAAATTCTTGGATCGTCTTCTTCTTCGGTTAATGTGATATATTTTTTGAGCTCTTCCAAAATGGTTATTCTGTTTTTAACTTGCCAGTGCCAGTCGTTCCAATCCTCATCATTTACATGTCCAAATAATTCTTTTCGTCTATTGACTTTCATAGTTAAACTCAATAATATTTATAATAATAATTTTGACCTAACAATTAATTAAAAGTGTTTTGCTTCAAATATTTTTTGTAATTTTA
>DAOURC010000101.1 GCA_030625285.1 Eubacteriales bacterium | reverse complement strand
ATCATATTCAAGTCGATTTCCTTAGCCAAATTTTCTACAAATTCTTCAGCATATGGCAACCAGACAGTATCAATCAATACATTTTTTTCTTCTTGAATCAAATAAGAATTATAAGTCGATCCATTATGCGTTGAAAACTCTTCTCCGTGAAATTTTTTAAGTTCCCAATCAACTTTCCCGACCCAATAAACATTGCTTTTAATATTTTTTTTCATTTAAAATCCTCCTCTTAAATTATATGAAAGCTAAACCAATCTTACAAATCTAACTGCAATGTCATCACTATAATGAACATTACCATCTTCATCTTTTGTTACAACGACCAACCTTTGCCAAAATTCACCCACCGGAATGACCATTCTTCCGTTTGGAGCCAGCTGTTCAATCAAAGCATTCGGAATCGCTATAGCTGCCGCCGTCACCATGATTCGATCAAAAGGAGCCTCTTCTATCCACCCTAAAGAACCATTGCCTATTTTATGCTTGATATTTTCATACCCAAGTTTTTTTAATCTTTCTTTGGCTTTTAAATATAGCGGCTCGATCACTTCAATAGTATAAAGTTCTCTAGAGAATTCCGCCAAGAAAGCGCTTTGATATCCACTACCCGTCCCTATTTCCAAAACTTTGCTTCCTTCTTCAAGCTCCAAAAGCAATGTCATATATAAAACCAAAGAAGGCTGAGATATCGTCTGCCCATAACCTATGGAAAAAGGTGCATCTATTCTAGCAAACTTTTTATTGTCTTCCATAAAGAACGATCTGTCCAGTTTATTGTAAAACTCATTAACTTTATTTTTATCAACAAACATTATAATCACCCATATAATATCTACCCTATATATATAAGTTCAACAACTAATTAATCTATGAATTATTGAAGTTCACCGATTGTTTTAATGCTATTTTCTGTTATACTGATTCTTGTGTTTCAAAGGAGGCAATAAAAATGGAAATTAATTATATAGAATGGTTTGGGTATTTGGCATCTTTTGTAGTGCTTATATCTATTATCATGAGTTCTATTATCAAACTTAGGTGGATAAACCTGACTGGATCATTGATGTTTGCGTTTTATGGTTTAGGAATAAATTCACTTCCTGTTGCATTTATGAATACAGGCATTGCTATAATTAATATCTATTATCTAGTTAAAATCTATAATTCAAAGGAATACTTTCAAATTCTACCTATTGCAAAGGATTCAAAATACTTTGATTACTTAATGAAATTTTATCATCATGATATTAAAGATTATTTTATCGACAAAGATTTTACTTTCAATGATAAGGCCATTGGAATTTATATACTAAGAGATATGGTTCCAGCTGGAATTTTTTTAGCAGAAAAAACAGATGAACATACTCTATCAGTAGAACTTGATTTTGCACTTCCCGCATATAGGGATTTCAAAATCGGAAAATATATCTATGAAAAGAATAACCAGTTTTTCTTGGATAAAGGTTTTGACACTTTCATAGCAAAGGCAAAAACTGATAAGCATCATAAATATCTCATGAAGATGGGCTTTGAAAAAAAAGAAAATAATGAATATATAAAAAGAATAAGCATATAGAAAAATCAGGTTATCCATTTAACCTGATTTTTTACTATCTTAATTCCTGTTTAATTGCTTGTATCGGACACGCTCTCATCGCAGCGATGCATTCCTCATATTCATAATCGATCGAGGGTTGCTTGATAATTACAGCTGAATGCTCTTCCATCATGAAATTATCTTCAGCAATTCTCGTGCAAGCATGACACTTTATACACTTATTTAGAATAGTAAACTTTCCCATGCAGTCTCCTTACCTATATCTGATCAGTTCAATGCAAAGATTCTTATCGACAATTTGCACTTTAGCTTCGTCAATCATCGCCCCAACAAGCATCAATTCCGAATCGCTGTCGATTTCTCCTGTCAGCTGCCAATAATAAGCTTCAATTTCATGTTGCCTTTGTGCGCATAAAAGTTTAGTTATACAATCAATGTCTTCTTTATCAAAACGTGTATTGTAATCGACAATTTTTATTATTATATTTTTTTCATCTTTTTTAACTTTTATATCTACTTCATCTGTATCGTTTTTCAAAAAAAACGTCACTAGTTCATCAACAATTTTCGAAATTTTCTTTATTTCATGCTTCATATCATTCCCCTCCTTTTTGGAAAGCATCGATTATCGGCACTAAAAAGCCCGCTACAATACCGCCCGAAAATCCATTGTTATATAAATTTATGCCTCCATGTATAACACCTATATTTTGAACTACTGCCAAATGAAGCATTCCGGCCAACACTCCAATACCGACACCATACGTCCCGGCAATCGGAGCGATTGTTGTAGAAAACAAAACGGTGATGATTAATTCAGTCGACGATAGATCATATCCTAATATTACAGCGATTACAACAACTCCCAATACAATAGGTATACAATTTTTAAGATGTTTCCCGAAAGCTGAAAATCCGACGATAGTAAATATTCCTGCCAAAACAGGTCCATTGACTATACCTCCAACTAAAAGAACATAACTCAAGCTTAACATTCCCATTAATCCCATATTGAAAAACGTTACTCCGTAACCAAGCAATTGAGTGAAATCCGTTATCGTCCGGCCATTGTACTTCAATACTTCTTTATAATCGGCAATAGAATTTTTATCAATCCATAATCCAACTATCATCAGATAAAGAAATAAAATACTCAACATTGTAATCATTGCAATATTATTTTGTTCATAAACAATTCTAACAGGTGAAATATTCATGTCCAACATCCTAAAAACACTCGCGAATACCGTGCCTATGATACCAGCTGTAAATCCAATGTTATACAGATTGAACCCATCGTGAAATTTAATCATATGTGCAGATAACGGTGTGATGATAAAACCGATTAATGTTCCCACAACCAATCCAACAACAATTCCAAAGTTATTGCCAACGATACCCGAAAACATAATTTCACTCACCAAGGGTGCTAAAGCAGTACTGAACATAATGACAAGCAAAACATCTTTAACCGATATTTTCTGATATCTAGTATATAAATATCCACCTAAATAGATTGGTAAGATATTCAATATGTTTTTTCCTATAAAAGAAAATCCCAACACAGTCATAAAAGCGGCTATAAGCAATCCGTTGATTCTCATTTTATATTTTTTTAGAAGATATAAATTAAGAAAACCGATAATTGCCGAATTGATGAACGCTGCCCCTAATCCGCCAATTTTTATAAAATCGGTCAGTAGAATCGTGGGGGAAAATATAATATTATTAATCCCGTCAATAATATTAATTACATTTCCATTGTCAACTAATTCCATAATAATTCCGAAGATAAAAAACACCGCTGGAAAAACCAATAGTATTTTTATTTTTTCTTCTTTATGTAATTCTCTTTCAACAATATTATTTCCTATAATCATGTAGAAATCACCTTCTTTTTAAAATTTATTTGTGACAAAATCATTCCTGCGAACATTAAAATTATACCTAAATAGCCTCTCGACGATAAAACTTCTCCCAACAAAAGCATTCCACCAACGACTCCAAAAATTGCTTCCATACTAAGAATAATCGCTGCATGCGATGGTTTAGCATGACGTTGACCTACTATTTGAAGAGTATATCCTATTCCAACGGATACCAGCCCTCCATATAAAATCGGAATCAAGGCTTCATAAACGATATGTAAAGTAGTCGTTTCTATTGAAAATGCAACTATCGCACTCAAAAGTGCACAAGTATAGAATTGAAATATCGAAAGTTTTAGTGCATCGTATTTCCTTACAAAATAATCTATAAATAAAATATGTATTGCCCAAAAAACCGCTCCAACAAGTTGATATATATCACCAATATTTATTGCCATCGATTCACTTACCGTCAAGAAATATAACCCGATTAGCGCTATAAAACTACTTGAAATGGTTTTTAATGATAATTTGTGTTTAAAAAATATCCCCATTACCGGAACTAAAATTATATACATCCCTGTAATGAATGCTGCATTTCCTGCAGTTGTATACTTCAATCCTATTTGTTGCAATGATGCAGCGACAAACAATACCGACCCTAATAAAACACCAGGTAATATCGCTTTTTTCAATTCACTCTTTATCGGCAAATTGCTTCTTTTATAATGCAATCTCATCATCAACGGTATCAGCGCTGTTGCTCCAAGAGCGAATCTAATACTATTAAAAGAAAAACTACCAATAATCTGCGCCCCAACTCGCTGAGCTACAAAAGCAAAACCCCAAACGACAGCTGTAATAAATAATAGTACATTTCCTTT
>DAOURC010000011.1 GCA_030625285.1 Eubacteriales bacterium | reverse complement strand
ACTATAGAATTTAATGAAATAAGGATATGGGCTTTAGCCTGTATCCTTTTTCTTTTTTTATAATGAGTTAAATAACGCTGCATCATTGTTGAATTAGTTTTTTGTGATCGGTAAAGGTTAAAGAAAGAATTTACTCTTAGAGATAGGTTCTCTTTTTTTGTTTTAGAATAGATGTGACAATTTCTTGATAATGAAGAAACTATTAAGAATATATGGTATTATCTAAGTGAAATTATAATTTATAGCGAGGTTGATTTTATGCAGAAAGAAAAGTTATTAAAGTTTATACTAAATGTTCTAGTTGGTGTTGTACCTGCGATAATGTTGTTGAAATTAGTTCAAATCGATCCAATCACAAAACTGTTATATGGCGATACGGCGATTGTTGCAGATTTTTTTAGTTTCTATAAATCGAAAATTATTATCGCATTGTCGTTATTGTTGTTTTTTAGTTTTATATTCACTGTAGTTTTCCACTATAAAAAAAGAGAGTTTGAGACTTTAAAAAACAAAAAGAATTATATCATTTTATCTATGTTCATATTTATTATGATTTCATTTGCTTTTGCACCATTAAAGGAAATTTCTTCATATGGTTTAGTCGATAGATATGAAGGTTATTATATATGGATATCATATTTAATGATTTTACTTGTTACATATAATTTGCATTATACAAAAAAAGATTTGATGATTCACGGTATGGTTGTTTCCATTTCGTCAGCTTGGATTTCGGCTATAGGAATTACCAATGTTCTTGGAAAAGATTTGTTGCAGACCGACCTTTTTCAAAAGGTGATTTTAATGTTTGAACCCAAAAATGTACAAATGGTGCATAAGGGCAGCAAATTGGCATCTAGCACGCTTTTCAACAGCAACTATGTCGGTAGTTACGTAGCGTTGGTACTTCCTTTGATAACCATATTTATTATCAATGCCGAGAAAAGATACCAAAGAGTACTCGGGATTATTTCTTTTGCACTCACGATTATATTTTTATTGGGAAGTCAATCGAGAGCAGGTTATTTAGGTATAATTGCATCGTTTATATATATTGTATTTAAACTTCGTAAAAATATATTGAGACATATAAAAGTGGTGCTTGTTTTAGGATTGATTGTCATAGTATCGGTAGTTGGTGTAAATACCATTACAAATGGTAAAGTAGCAAAGGAATTATTATCATTGATAAAAGTAGATACAGTATTTAATGATGAGACATTGTCATCTGCAATAATGTTTGACGATATCAATGTCGACGTATCCGATATTGAATTGGTTAAAGGTGATCAGTATATAAAATATATATTTTTCAACGGTTTGAACGTCTATTTGAATGATGAGAAAATAGAATATGAATTGACTGATAATAAGATAATATATAAAGATGATAGATTGAGTTACATCGATACTTATTATAATGAACTTACAGGAGAATTAAAGTTTAAAGTCGATAATAAAAGAATTGAATTTATTTTAATAAATAATCAAGTATCGGTAAAAGGTGTCAGAGGAGAATATTTCAAATATGAAGATCCTGTTGTAAGTAAAATATTCGAGGATAGATTTGCTTCATTTAGGGGATATATTTGGAATAGAAGTATTCCTTTATTGATGGACAAGCCATTAACAGGAATAGGTGCTGATGTATATGTTTTTAAATTTCCTCAAAATGAAATTCTAGGTAGATTGAATAGTGGTATGAGACGTGATGTTATTGTCGATAAACCACATAATTATTATGTGCAAGTTGGAATCAGTTTTGGGATACCGTTTTTATTATTATTCTTGAGTTTAAATATATTGGGAGTAATAAAAAAAGAGAAAAATGTTACGATTTCAATTTTGAAAGCGGGTTTGATTGGATTCTTGGTAGTATCTGTGTTTAATGACAGCAATGTTTCATATGCACTTATTTATTGGTTTTATTTAGGCTTGTTATTAAATAAATCAATGGGTGAAATCGACTTATATTAATCTTTCTTGATAAATTCAATAATTAATAGTAAAATTAAACTGACTGGCTGGTCGGTTTAATTTTTTTGTAACTTACTTGTCACAATAGTGCGATAATGTATATACAATGTTAAGAAAGTGGTGATGGGATGAAAAATAAAATTGTAATATTTATATTAGTATTTTCAATTATTCTAAGCAGTTATAGTTTTGCTTATGAGAATAGCAGTGTTTTAGATGAAAATTTGACGCTTCAGATGATGGAATATGACATTCTGAAAATGAAAATCGATTTAGATGATACAGATGATATAGTTGATAATTTACAGGATACTTTAAGAAAATTTTCATTTTTAAACAGCATTGGTCGTCCTGTAAGGAAATCAACTAAATTCAACGTGATATATAATAAAGAGACTGTTATTCCCTTTTCTGAATACGGTTATACGACCAATGTAGATATGATGCAACTGACAAACAACAATTTAAATGTATCTTTAAATCAGTTATATATTGCTTTTTATTCAGCTTCAAGGAGTCTTGAATCAGCAGAAATGAAATTGGAAAATGAAAGTTATAAATTAGATCAGATGAAAGAAAAATATGAAAAAGGTATGATCAGTAGAATTGAGCTGGATGAAGCTGTTTATAATTATGAAGTGATAGTCAACGATAGATTGAATGCGCAAAATAATTATAACGCTATAATCAGACAGATAAATGGTTTGGTGGGAAATGCTGATATCGATCAAGAAATTAATCATATATGGAACTTTGAAATGCAAGAAATGAAAGCGCTAGATGAGTATACGGAACTGGCTATCGAGAACAGATTTGAAATTGTCGATATAAATAGACAAATTGAGTTGAAAGAATTGGAATGTGATATTTACACTTCGTTAAATGGATATTATTTAGCTGACATAACAATCAAAGCTGATTACTTGAAAGTTGAAAACAAATTGAAACAATTGTTGATTGACAGAGAGATGATTATAAAAAATTTGGAAAACGAGTTGGCGAAAAGTTACAATGATACTAAAATTGCATATAACGATTATTTAAAGACCAGCAATATGTATGAAAATCAAATAGAGCTTAGTGAAATAATTGAAAAGCAGTATGCATTGGGTTATATAACTAAATCAGCTTTAATAGATTTCTCCATTGGATTAGATCAATTGGAAATGGCGGTGAATCTTTCTTTGTTGAATTATAATTCACTTGTTGAAAAATTGGATTATTCTTCAGGACTTGGATTTGCTATTAATTTTAGGGGGTAGAATAATGAAAAAAATATTATTTTTTACAATTATAGGAATTCTTATTATTTCGGCATCGGTTGGCTTTTCTAATGATTATTATACATTTGATATATTGAATGAAATGTCGTTAAAGAATGATTTGCAGATAGAAATCAACGAATTGAAAATCAGTGAGAAAGAGTTGATACTTGAAGATGTGCTTTGGGATGCAAAATATTTTGGTGTCTATACAAATGAACCTAGTAGAACATATAGTAATATGAAAATTAGAGAGGTTAATCCAGTAAATGCTGAAATAGATCTTTTAAATGCAGAAAACGACTATGATAGCTATATAGAAAACAATGAATTTGAATTGCATAAGTTAATGATGGATTGGGAATTGTTAGATATGGAACTTGCTAATCTTCAAAATGAATTGGATCATCAAGAATTAGTATATGCAAATGTTATCAAGAAAAAAGAACTCGGTTTGATTTCTGAATATGATTTAAATGCGAGTCAAATGGCATATGATAATTTGAAATTGGATTATGAAAATTTAGTGCTTGCTAAAGAAAGCTTATTTAAAGATATTGAAATGTTTGTCGGAGAAGAATTTGACATTGAAAAGGAAATTGAATATACAATAAAAACTGAGAGTATTGAATCTTTATTGGATTATGAAAGTGCGTTGGAATTGGATATGGTTATTTTTGAGAAACTCAAAAATATGGAAACAAGCGAAATTATGTTCAATTATGCCGTTAAATTATTCAAAGAAGATTCAAATGAGTTTGTTAAATCAAAATATGATTTTGAAATCTCGAAGTTGGATTATCAAAATACAATAAACAATTTTAATATTCAGTACCATAATGATTACGACAATTTGAATTTTGCAGAGAAAAGTTACGAATTGTCCATAAGTGCATATAATTTGGCAACTCAGAGTTATAACGTTATAGCTGATAAGTATGAAAAAGGATTGATCAGTTACGAAGATTTATTGGCAGAGGAGATAAGGTTGAATAACAGCGAGTATGCCATGATGAACAAATTGGTTCAGTTCAATAAAGAAGTATTGAATTTTAAAAGTAATTATTAAACAAAATATAATTGAATATATAAAATCAACTGATGAGTCAGTCCAGTTTGGACTGACTTTGTGTTTTTTGAATAAAGGACAAGAAGTGTGGGTTATGAAATGGAGCTGGTTTTGAAAATCCATTAAATATACATGACAAAGTTTTGTCTAGCGTTATAAGTTGCATAAAAAAGGTATATATCAATAAGAGCAGTTATAATAGTTGAAAGGTAATATTAGAAATTTTCAAGAGGGGGATTATTAAAATGAAAAGAATACTTTCATTGATATTGGTTTTAGTACTTGTGGCAGGAAGTTTTTCGAGTTTTGCTACTCCTATGACCTATGGTGAAAAATTGTACGAACTAGGACTCGTTAAAGGAATTGACGATCAAGGAACATTGGCGGAAGGCGATTCTTTAACTCGTGCTCAGATGGCGGTTGTGCTCTCGAGAATGTACGGAGTAGAAGAAGAGGCGATGAACTATGCATATGCTTCAACATTTACTGATGTTCTAGTAGATGCATGGTATGGCCCTTATGTCGCTTATGCACAAAACAGAGGATGGACAGTTGGTTATGGTGATGGTACATTTGGCCCAAATGATACATTGACAGCTGCTCAAGCATCTACGTTTTTATTGAGAACACTTGGATACAGCAGTTTTAGCGATTTTGTCTGGAGTGATGCAGTGGCTTTCTCGGCTTCGTTGGGAATCAACGCATCGATAATGAACCAGGAAGCTATTAAAAGAGGCGAAGTTTTTGAACTCATGTATAAAACAGTATATTCACTTAATAAAAGTGGTGTGCTTCTCGCTTCGATACTTGGTATTGCGACTGGAGAAGTAGAAATTGTGTCGGTTGAAATTGTCGATGTCAATAAAATCAAAGTTACATTCAATCAACCTGTAGCTACTGAAAATGCAGTGATAACATTATTTAAAGGAGTGGCGATAAGTACAACAACAACGCAGTGGAGTGTAGATAAATTCAGTGTGATTTTAACTTCTCCGTTAGTTAAACTGACACCTGCAAATTACAAGGTTAAAATTACTGGAGTGACAGATCAACCACTAGAGGAGAATTTTACAATTATTGATGAAGAAGTTGCAGGCGTAGAAGTGATGACTGATAGAGTGGATATTGTCAGTATAAGCGGTGATGAAGTAGCGATATACATTAATGTATATAATCAATATGGAACTCTATATAGAGAGGCTGGTACAAGTAATTTGACAGTGACTATATATGAAACTTTATCAGCTAATTTTGGAACTGTGACTAAAGCGACATCAATTGATTCTGATTATAGTTTTAAAGTGACATTCCCAGTGTTATACACTGCTGGAAATGAAATTGTTTTAGGAGATGCATTTAACGTTACTGCTATTTATGGAAGTATAACTAGTATAAAATCAATTGAGTTTTCTGAACCTGTTAAAATTGCCGATATAACTTTTGGCGATGTACGGAAACTTGAAGGAAATACAAGGATTTATGAAGGCGACGAGGATCTTGTCGTGGAATATAGTGCGATTGATCAATATGGTGATATCTACATGTTGTTTTCAGTAAGTGAAATGACTTGGCATTCATCGGATCCGAGTGTTGTCGATGTAAGTAACATCGATGTAGATTCTGAAGGTAAATTGACAATAGATGCAGGAGTAAGTGGTACAACTACAATTACTGCAGTTGTTGAAGAATTTTCAACAACAGCTAAGTTCACGGTGACTGTCGAAACCGAACCGTATATTGATTCTGTCGAATTATATGAACCTGAAGGATTGATTACTGACGGTGAAACAGCTTCTATTAAAATTGTCGTATATGATCAATTCGGTTATTTGATTGAAAGTGAAAATATATCGGGATTGACATATACTGCAACAGGTGGGGCGTCGGTTGTTGTCGATGGAGATTATTTGAAAGTTGTTACTACTGAAGGTGATTTCACAGTGAATGCAAATAAAGGTGTTGAAGAAATGGCATCTGTTACATTCGAGGTAGAATCGGAAGCGTTTGCCAGTTCAATTGAATCTGTCGATTTTTCAAGAGTTTTCAATATTGATGCAAATGCATTGCTCTCGATAGCAGATCTTTCTATTCTTGATCAATATGGAAGAAATTTTGAAGCGATGGTATCTGATTTAGTTATCACGCATACAGATGGAGACACTTTATTTGATATCAACAAAATATTGTTTGGACCAGATTCGGGTAAATGGTCATTTGAATCTAATGGTACTTCAGGAACAGAAGAATTCACGGTAGAAGTGGGCAGTGCGATATACATCATGTCTATAAAAGTGGTTTCTGCAACTGATGAGTTATCCTATGAATTTGGTGATATTGGTGTTGTTTACGCAAACCCAGATGATTTATCTAAATTTTATGTAGAAATTGAGTTGATTGGAAAGACATCACTAGGTGAAGAAGTTGTTTTAGTTTCCAATAAAATAGATCAATTGACATCTTCATCAGCATCGTTGGTAGTAATAGATACAGGAACGATTTCTGGAGGAGATCCAGAAACGGATTCAGTATCTATTTTAAGAGCATTCGATAGTGGAGGTAATTTATTGACATCCGCCACTGTACAAATTTCAATCGTCGAACCTATGTTGACTACGATTGAATTGAGTGAAGAAGCATTGATTGCAGCTGTATCGACGTACTCAGATGTTTTTAAATCATATGATCAATATGGAGTGGATTTTGAAGAAGTTGGCATATGGTATGTTGATTCGGTTAAAGTTGGAACAGTATGTAACGATGGAAGTAGCCAAACGTTGACAATAGGAGAGCATACTATTAAATTCATTTCTTGTGATGGTGAAACTATTATTACTGAAGATATATTGGTTCTTCCAACTATTTAAGAATTAATATTGCAATCGATAGAATGAAATGAGAAATATAGAGAGTGCTGAGCAAAAGTATGAACTATGCAAGAAAAGTCAATCCTACGGGGTTGGCTTTTTTTAATTCCTATTGGGATTAATGGCAATTATTAAGTTCAAAATATAGTGTAATGATAAACTGAAAATAAAAAATAACACAGATAACAATATATTATTTCATACTTAACGAATTAATCGATTCTTAGAAGTGGCTTTGAATTCTTATTGGAATTATTATTAATATTTGATTTTAAAATATGAATTGGTGATATAATTAGAACAATAAGAAGTATCGAAGGAGTTTTAATATGGAAGATAAGGTTTTTAATTTGCTAGAAAAGATGTACGCTGAGTTAAGTAGCCAGATAAATGGATTAGATAACAAGATAGTAGATTTAGATGGCAAAATGAATGATAAGATAGAAGGGCTAGGTAACAAAATAAATGGCTTAGATGGTAAGATAGAAGATTTGAGAGAAGAAATGTTTCAAGAATTTATATTTGTTAAGCATGATATGGTTAGACTTGAGAATAAAATGGATGACAACCATAAAGCTTTGTATGATGGTTATAAATTAACTTATGGAAAACTAAATAGGCTTGAAGATAAAGTTGACAAAATTGATAAAAAAGTAGAACGACAAGAAGTGCAAATAAGAGTAATCAAGAGTGCTACTCAATAATATTTGTAATGTAGTTATTGGAACCAATCATAGTGATTGGTTCTTTTGTTGTTTCAATTGAGATAAATTTGATTTTGTATGCCGTTAGCAGACAGTAATAGTGACGATTTAAAGTATAATGATGAATATGCTGGAATCTGATTGTGACAAGTAGGGAGGGATTTTATTGAAAAAGAAAGTTATGTTGGGACTAGTATCATTGCTTATAATTCCATTGTCTGCTTTTGCGTTACTGGATGAAAAAAGTTCTTATGAATTTGAAAATAAACCTATTGTCGATGTAATAGATTTTGTGAATTACGAAGTTGATACTGATGTTGAAAAAGTTAAGGAAATTCTTTCTTTAGATGAAATCTCAGTAATGTATGAGGATATTTTTGACACTGTAGTAGATGGATATAATCTGAGATTGCAAAATATTATCGATGAGGCATCTAAAGAATATGAAGAATTACCGTATGAAGATAGAATAAAAACTTCTGTTAAGGCGAGACTGATTACAAAATATATAAGTGAAATAGGGGAATTGGAGAAAAATATTGATAATGTTTTTTATTATCATATAGATAAGTTTAAAGAGCAATTGTCAAATGGTGGATACGGTCAAGAAATCGCTGATGAATATATAGATAGATATAAAGATGAAAAAGTATTGCTTCATCATAAGTTTTTGGATGATGCAATCGATATGGATGAGGTAGAATCCATTGAGCTCGATTAGTTGAAATTTGCTATAAAGAACGAAAGGAATTGAAATACTTCAAAAAAAAAATTTAACCTGTCATTTAAACTCTAATGTGATTATTAGAGTTTTCTTTTTATTAAATCCAATCCTCAGCATAAAAACAGGTATATTTCAGTTGGATTAAACGTTATGAATAATATATAAAGATAATATATAAAGTTGTTATAATGACATATGGGGATGATGATGTGATTAGAGATAAACTAAGAGAAATAGATAGATATATGCTAAGAGAATGGATTGTAAGATGGATAATATTTATTGTTGTTATTGCTATACCACTTGCGATAAGACTTAGGATGAATGAAATAACGGGATCAGTAATTATGTTCTATGGTGGATTCTTTAATCAGGTGGATATGTTTCATAAATTCAAATCAGAATTATTACATATGGCAGGAATCATCGCATTTCTCATAATGATATTCAACTACAAGAGATTCAGAAGACTAGAGATAAGTTATGTCGCTAAATTCATATTTATATTTATGTTTTTTATTATCGCATCGACAATAGCATCTGAGTATTTAGATGTCGCAGTATTTGGTACTGTAGAAAGATATGAAGGAGCTTTTTCATATCTGAGTTATATGATGTTGTTTTTCTTTGCGTTTTTTCTCGTCGACAAAGAACAACACGACTGGATTTATGCTTTTATATTTTTTAGCGCTTTATTGATGGCGATAGTTGGATTGTCGCAGTATTTAGGACACGACATATTTGAGACTTCGTGGTTTCAATATTTAATAACTACATCGGAATTTAAATCTATAAGCGGACAAATGAGTATTAATGTGTCTTCAAATACGGTTTACGGAACTTTATATAATCCCAATTATATGGGATCGTATTATGCGTTGGTAATACCGATGCTTGTATCTGGGATACTATATTTTAAAAATCACCTGGCAAAGATAGTGTTCACGAGTTTGACACTTGTTTCGTTAGGATTGTTGTTGGCATCACATTCTTCAGCCGGCATAGTAGGAATACTAGGAGCGATAGGAGTATTTTTACTGATAATGATGTCGAAATTAAATAAAAAAATCATAATTGGCATACTTGGTTTTGTGCTGATTTTTTCAGTAATTACTTGGGGCGAAATAGAGAGGTTCACTAACGACATAATAAGATCTTTTATTACTAGAGGAAACATTGAAGTTGAAAGTTTTGAAATTATCGATAATGAACTCTTTGTTGAAATGAATGAACTGGGTAAAGATTTCAGCGTAAAATATGATAATGAAGATAATAAAGTAAATCTTTATGATGCAGATCATAGATTAATGCAACTTGATAGAGTGGAGAATACAGGTGAATATTATCCGATGGATGAGGAGTATCAATTTATAACAATCAACTCTAACGTCGTAGGGATGACTTTAAACTTCTATCATTTGATAGAAGTAGAAAATGACGATGGTATAAAAGAGATGCAGATTAGAGATATAGTAAAGATAAGACCGATCGACAAAGAAGTTGTTGGAGGTAATGAAGTACTTGTCCATTTAGGAAATGTTAAACTTGCAAAAACCAATCGAAAAGTAATAAGTATTAAATCGGATGGCAATCTGACTATGTATACATTTGGTGAGATTTTTAATGAAAGTCTTGTGCCTGCAGATTCAATGTTCTTTGAAGGCTATGAACATGCTGGAAGTGGAAGGGGATATATTTGGTCGAGGTCGCTTCCGCTTATTGAAGATTATTTGGTTATCGGAGCTGGTCCTGATGTATATGCATATATTTTTCCTCAAGAGGATTTGATAGGTAAGATAAATTATATGAGTAATGCTTATGGGCTTGTAGATAAACCACATAATACATATTTGCAGATGGCTATCAATACAGGATTTGCATCATTGATAGCTTTTTTGTCAGCTATAGGAGTATTTCTTTTTAAAGGACTTAAATACGCTAAGAACAGAGATGATGTGTTGTTATCTGGTGTGTTTTATTGTGTTGTTGCATATATGCTTACCAGCTTTTTTAATGACAGTGTTGTTTCCATAGCACCTATGTTTTGGTTAATGTTAGGGATTGGTGCTAATCAATTAATAAACGATAGATAATTACAAAAACATTTGGAATAATAGAGATATTATATATAATAAGGGTATATGCAATTTAGAATGTTTATACATGGGGTGTCATAATGAAAAAAATCACTAGTAATATCATCATATTATTAATTTTATCTTTGTTTATCAGTTCGGGAAGCTGTTTTGCCGATACAATCAAAATCGGTATTTATGAAAATATGCCTTTAGTAGGCATCGATGAAGAAGGCGTTCCCAGGGGCGTTTTTGTTGATATTTTCAATTACATAGCTAAAATGGAAAAATGGGAGGTGTCGTATGAATTTGATACCTTTGAAAACAATATGATAAAAGCGGAAAACAAAGATGTGGATATAGTCTTAGTGGTTGCATGGTCAAATGAAAGAGCTCAAAAGTTTATATATAACGATGAAACGATTTATTCAAGCTGGGGACAGATATATTCTAATGCAAATGAAGAAATCGATTCGTTTTTAGATTTGGAAGGAAAATCACTTGGAGTTGAAAAGGGAGATATTTATTATATTGGCGATTTAGGAATAAAAAATACGCTTGATAGTTTCGATGTAGATGTCAATTATAGAGAGTACACAAATAGAATAGATATGTTTAAAGAATTAGAAGACAACAAGATTGATGCGGGAGTGGTGAGCAGAACATTTGGTGAATACTATGAATCCAATTATGATATTACAATAACTCCTATTCAGTTTAATCCTATAAAAATAAAAGTTATTACAGGAGACATAAAAAATCAGTATATTTTGGATAGTGTAGATAAACATCTAGTAGAGATGAAAAAGGAGAATGATTCCATATACCATTCTTTTTTAAATAATCTTTTAAATGGTGATGCGAAACCAAGGCTGTCTAAAACAACAATAAAATATATATATACACTTATAGGAGCTTTATTAGTATCAATTCTGGCAGTGATAATTGGCCGCAGGAAGCTTACCAGACAAAATAAAAGTATTGAAAAACAAAATAGACAACTTAAGAATTTGATAGTTAGTGCTCCTGAGTTATCTTTTGTGAAGTCGATGGAAGAATCATTTGTTAGATTTGTTAAGCAGTTAAAGTACATTATGGATACGGATGAAATTGAAATGGTTGTTCTCTTGAAAAATAAAGAGAAATATATA